>JAJXTX010000016.1:2442-22527 GCA_021783385.1 Pseudomonadota bacterium | reverse complement strand
TGGCGCTGCGCGCCGGCCGGCTGCTGCTGAAGAGCGGCATGGTCGACACGCTGGTGGCGACCAGCCTGCAGCGCGTGCCGTTCACCCAGCTGTCCAACCTCACCGGCACGCCCAGCATGTCGGTGCCGCTGCACTGGGCGCCGGCCGAGGCGGGCAGCGCCGAGCTGCCGTTCGGCGTGCAGTTCGTGGCGCGCTTCGGCGACGAGGCCACCTTGCTGCGCCTCGCCGCCCAGCTGGAGCGGGCGCAGCCGTGGGCCGCGCGACGACCGCCGGGCTGAGCGTGCGGCGCGATTCCGGGCCAGCGATCGAGCAGCCTGTCGGGCCATCGGTAACGGCGTTGCCGACTTCCAGCTAGAAGAAGCGGGAGTGCTCCCACAGCACAGGCCCTCCAGCATCCGCATGCAACGCGAAGTCGGGTCCGTGCTTGCGGCACAGCACCTTCACCTCGTTACGGGTGGTCGGTTTGAGCGTTTTCGAAGTGGCTGAATTGGATCATCAGGGGCGGCCGGTTTCGACTGGAATATGCACGTTCCTAGTACTTCCAGTGTTCGTTGCGTACCGGCAAGCGATTTAGCATGTCCCTGCAATCCCGCCAGTGCGGCATGAACTTGTTCATCAACGCTACGAAACGGTCATTGTGGGTCGGTTCCCTCAGATGCACGAGTTCGTGGACGACGATGTACTCAAGGCACTCAGCCCGGATCAAACCCGCCCTGCCGCAGCAGCACCCACACGTCGAAATAGTCCTTCATGCGGCTGTTGCGCATGCCCAGCACGATCATCGCTTCGAGCTTTTCCGCCAGTACGGTCTCGCGGGGATACACGCGCAGGTGCGGTGCGGGCACGTCCGCCAGCAGGGTCGGGTAATCCATCTCCTGCGCCGCCGGCGTCACAGCGTCGCCAAAGCCCACATCCAGTTGCACGTTGCAGCGCGCCGTGCCGAGCCAGCCCAGCAGGTCGGCGCGCAAGCCGTCATAGCGCGCCTGCTCGCGGATCGGCGCCACCGTCACCGAGTCCGCGTCGAAGCGCATGCCGTCGTCGCACGCCACCCGGCAGATCGCCTGCAAGCGTCCGCGCAACAGCTCAGCATCGGCCGCGCCGAAACCGAGAAAGTCGGCGTCGCGGGTCGGCCGGTGCGGCTCGTCGAACCACAGCGAAAACAGCAGCGCGCCCTTCAGCACAAAGCCGGCGCGCTCGTCCGACACCGAGAGTCGATACAGCCAGCGCTCCAGCGCGTAGCGCGTCAGCAGCAGGTTGAAATCCTCGCCGTGTTGCCGCGCCCGCTGCAGCAGACGGGCGCGCACCGAGTCCGCGCGCGGGTCGCTCACGCCAGCGACTCAAGGTAAGGGCGCATCACCGTAGCCACGCGGCACACCTTGGCTGCTGACCAGATCGCGTCCACCGTGGTGCGCCTGGCCTGCACCGCCTCGCGCAGCGCCTCCAGCGCCACATCCAGCCCCACCTTGTTGCGAAACTTGAAGCAGTCGGCCACCGTCTTGGCGACATCGGTCACGCGCAGGGTGGCGCCGTCCACGGGATGTTCCAGCACGCCGTAGTCCAGCGAGGCTGGCGAAAAGCGCTGCACCCGCAGCTTCGGATACGCCAGCCGCGGCGGGTGATCCTTGTTGCCGATGGCGATCCATACCTCGAATGGGGCCTGCGTGGTTAGCTCATGGAAGCGCAGCGCCGTCAGCAGGCAAAACACCACCTGCGGCGCGCGGCGCGCCACCTCCACCAGCGAGGCATGCTGGTTCGGCGCATAGTCCGGCAGCGCATAGATGCCGTGACCCAGCCGCTGCAGTTCACCGGCAGCGAGCCAGCGCGACAGCTGCACCCGCGACACGCCGCGCGCCGTCAGCTCGCGGCTGCGCAGCGTGCCGGTGCGGACAAACAGGCGATGGATCGGTGTGGGCAGCATGCCGTCAGTGTTCCATAGTTTCGGTAGTTATGGGAATGTACCGAAAATACGGAACAGTCGGCCGCCCTCAAAGCTGGCCGCGGAACACGTGGTGCAACTGGAGGCCGTTTATTGCCAGTACAAAGCAACACGAGTACCTTAAGGCCTGAATCTGAACCCCGGCCCGTCTGGTCAGTAGGATTCCACCGGGGCCCCGCAAGGGGCCTCTTTTCATTTACAGGCGCACGACACCACCGGTGCGCGGCGACGCGACTTTGCAGATGATCGGGTCAAGGCGGTTGAAGTAGTTCTGCCCGGCCTTGCGTCGCATGAAGCTCGACGGTGCCAACTGCTGGTACAGCATGTACGCCGCCACATCGGCCGCCTGAATGAACCAAGAGTGCGCCGAGTCGCGAAAGTTGGCGTCCTCGATCACCGAGCGCATCGCCAGGTTGCGATAGCCGGCGCCATAGCCCGGTTGATTGGGCACCGGATTGAACACACGCATCTTGCGCAGCAGTGCATTGAGCTTCTTGTCATCGGTACGGTCTGGAAACAACATGCCGCGGTCGTCGGGGTTCTTCGGGCCGTTGAAATTACGGTGCGCCAAGGTGTTCTCAAAGCGCTGGATCAACGCTTGCCAGGCGTGGCCAAACACGTCGTAGTCGGCTGGCTTCCCCTGCTTGTTGACCACCACACAGATCAGGCTTAGGTCAGGCATCGTCGCCAGCGTGTCGGTGTGCAGGCGTAGGATTTCAAGGCGCTCGTGCTTCGGGATGCGCGCCAGCTCGCCAGGCTTGGTCAGCATCACGCTGGCGTGCAGCTCCTCGCGCAGCTTGAAGCCGAACCGCTGTCGCAGCATTTGCCGAAACTGGTGCAGCGTGTCGCGCGTCTGCTCCCAGCGCAATTCATGCAGCACCACGCCGACCAGTACGAAATAGCGCGTGGGCGAA
Organism: Pseudomonadota bacterium; assembly: GCA_021783385.1. GTDB lineage: Bacteria > Pseudomonadota > Gammaproteobacteria > Xanthomonadales > Rhodanobacteraceae > Rhodanobacter. Next base: position 19,677 of record JAJXTX010000016.1, on the reverse strand, counting down.
TTGACCAGGCCAATGTCGCCGCTTTCGTCCACATACATCAGGTACATGACACGTCCTTATGTTCGGTGATCACAGCTCGCCGCGGAACGCACGGTGTTGCAGGCTGGCGAAGAGGGCATCAAGTTCGGCGAGGGCGGAGCGATGGGCGGTTCTGAGGGTTTCGATGGCAGTGATGCGGCGGCCGAAGGTTTGCTGGAGGGAGAGTGGTGGGACATTGATCCGGAAGCCGGAGACATCCTTTTGATTGATGCTGGCCTGGTTTACGGCCTGCTTGGCGGCGACGCCTATCTGACCTTTGACAAAGCTGCTTTGCAGGAACTCGACGACATACGATGACAGCGCGATCTCGTGATTGACTCTGAACCGCATCATGTTCGACTCGAACACGACCGGTTCGGGTAACGCCGGAATGATGGCGCTCTTGCCAAGGTATTCCATGCTGTTTACGCGGTTGATAACGACATCACCCTCACGCAGACCGTAAGTTTCAAGTTCGGCTGGCGAGACTCTCAAGTGGCTCATCGGCATCCGGGCCTGCGCGGCCAAACTTTTGGCCATTCCGGCCAACTTATGCTTTTCGCCACAACTTGGATGCCGCTGGACGGCTAAATGGGCCCACCAGGACTCGAACCTGGAACCAAAGGATTATGAGTCCTCTGCTCTAACCATTGAGCTATAGGCCCGCGCGGGAAACGGAAGTCTAGCGTATGCCGGCACCGGCTCGGTGCTGTCGCGCAAGATGCAGCCGCGGCCACGAAAAAGCCCCGCCGGGGCGGGGCTGTGGGGACCGGCGGCCGTCTACTACTCCACGTCGAGGAACGAGCGCAGCTGCTCCGAGCGGCTGGGATGGCGCAGCTTGCGCAGCGCCTTCGCCTCGATCTGGCGGATGCGCTCGCGGGTGACGTCGAACTGCTTGCCGACCTCTTCCAGCGTGTGATCGGTGTTCATGTCGATGCCGAAGCGCATGCGCAGCACCTTGGCCTCGCGCGGGGTGAGCCCGGCGAGCACATCGCGCACGGTTTCCATCAGGCCGGTTTCCGTCGCCGAGTCGATCGGCGAGCTGGCGTTGCCGTCCTCGATGAAGTCGCCCAGGTGCGAGTCCTCGTCGTCGCCGATCGGGGTCTCCATCGAGATCGGCTCCTTGGCGATCTTCAGTACCTTGCGGATCTTGTCCTCGGGCATCTCCATTTCCTTGGCCAGCTCCTCCGGCGTGGCCTCGCGGCCGAACTGCTGCAGCATCTGGCGGGAAATGCGGTTGAGCTTGTTGATCGTCTCGATCATGTGCACCGGGATGCGGATGGTACGTGCCTGGTCGGCGATCGAGCGGGTGATCGCCTGGCGGATCCACCAGGTGGCATAGGTGGAGAACTTGTAGCCGCGGCGGTATTCGAACTTGTCCACCGCCTTCATCAGGCCGATGTTGCCTTCCTGGATCAGGTCGAGGAACTGCAGGCCGCGATTGGTGTATTTCTTGGCGATCGAGATCACCAGGCGCAGGTTGGCCTCGACCATTTCCTTCTTGGCGCGACGGGCCTTGGCCTCGCCGCTGGCCATGGCGCGGTTGATGTCCTTGATGTCGATCAGCGGCAGGAACAGCTTGCGCTCGATGCTGGCGAGCTTCTCCTGCTCGGCGTCGATCGCCTCGCGGTGGGTCTTGACGTTGGGCGACCACTTCTGCCGCTTGCGCCCCAGTTCGGCGGCCCACTCCAGATTGCCCTCGTTGCTGGGGAAGGTCTTGATGAATTCGGCCTTGGGCATCTTCACCTGCTTGACGAAGATGTCCATCAGCACGCGTTCGTGGTGACGGATGTCGTTCACCACTTCACGCAGCTTGCGCACGAAGCCGTCGATCAGCGCGGACGGCAGCTTGAGCTTGAGGAACTCCTCGGCCATCTGGTCGCGCAGCTTGACGATCTTCTTGTCGGTGATGCTGGCGGCCTTCGGCGCGGCCTTCTGGAACTTGCCGTAGTAGTCGCGCAGCAGTTCCATGCGCCGCTTCACCTCTTCCGGATCCGGACCGGTGGGGCCAGCCTCTTCCTCGTCTACGGTGGCGGTCTCGTCGTCGTCCGCATCGGCCTCGTCGGCGGGATCGGGCTCGGGCAGCAGCAGCGCGGCGGCTTCCTTTTCCTTGCGCGCAAGGTCGGCGGCCTCCTCCAGATCGAGGAAGCCGGCCAGGATCTCGCTGAGGCGGCGCTTGCCGTCCAGGTGCTGGTCGTATTCCTCCAGCAGCAGTTCGATCGTCAGCGGAAAGCTGGCCAGCGCGGTCTGCACCTGGCCCAGGCCTTCCTCGATGCGCTTGGCGATGGCGATCTCACCCTCGCGGGTAAGCAGCTCGACGGTGCCCATTTCGCGCATGTACATGCGCACCGGGTCGGTGGTGCGGCCCACCTCGGCGTCGACCGCGGACAGCAGCGCCACGGCTTCCTCGGCGGCAGCCTCATCGTCGCCGGAGGTATTGCCGGGCGCCGCGCCGTCGGCGATGGTGTCGGTGTCGGGGGCCGCGTCGTGCACCTCGATGCCGACGCCCTTGAGCACGGCCATGATGTCTTCGATCTGTTCCGGATCGACGACGTCGTCGGGCAGGTGATCGTTGATCTCGGCATAGGTCAGATAGCCCTGCTCCAGACCTTTGGCGATGAGCGCCTTGATTTCCGACTGTTGCTCATGGGGAGCTTTGCTGTTCATTAACCGACCGCCGAGGGGTTCTAGAACCGGACATTATAGCGATGTGCTGCATTTCTGACCAGTTCGAAGGGGAAAAATTTCCGGGGGGATTGACGCAAAAATCGCGCCAGATCGCGGCCTTGCATGCACGCTCCCGCCAGCAAGGGATATGCGGCCGGCGCCGGTCGGTTCAACCGGTGTCGAGCCAGAAAGTCACCGGGCCGTCATTCACCAGCGTCACCTGCATGTGCGCGCCGAAGCGGCCCGCGGCCACCGGCGAGTGGGCTGCATGCGCGAGTTCCAGCAGCCGATCGAACCACTGCCGCCCGTGCTCCGGCGCCGCTGCCGACGTGAAGCTGGGCCGCATGCCGGAACGGGTGTCGGCGGCGAGGGTGAACTGGCTCACCAGCAGCAGGCCGCCGCCGGTGTCGGCCAGCGAGCGGTTCATGCGGCCGGCGCCGTCGGCGAACACGCGATAGCCGAGCAACCGCTCGAGCATGCGGCGCGCCTGCGCTTCGCCGTCGTCCGGCTGCACCGCCACCAGCGCCAGCAGTCCGGGCCCGATCGCGCCCACGGTCTCGGCGTCGACCTCGACGCGGGCGGAGAGTACACGCTGGATCAGGGCGATCATGCTGCGCCTCGCGACACGGTGGCGATCAGCTTAGGGCGCTCGCCCCGGCGGCGAAAGCGCCCGCGCGCCGCCGCCGCGTTCGCGTCGCCGGCCGGCTCCCGTAAACTGGCCGGATGCGTGCCGACATCTACCTGCTTTACCTGTGCCTGCGGTTGGCCGGCCGCCTGCCGCTGCGCGCGCTGCATGCCCTCGGCAGCGGTCTGGGCCGGCTGGTGCTGTGGCGGCGCGGGCGCACCGTGCAGAACACCGCGGTGAACCTGCGCCTCGCGCAGCCACAGCTGGACGACGCGGCGCAGGCGCGGCTGCTGCGTGAGGTGATGATCGAGAGCGGCAAGTCGGTGGTCGAGCTGGCCAAGGTCTGGGGCGGCGGCGCCGAGCGTGCGCTGGGGCTGATCCGCGAGGTGCGCGGCGAGGCGCTGCTGGATGCCGCGCTGGCGGCGGGCCGGGGCGTGATCATCGCCGCCCCGCATCTGGGCTGCTGGGAGCTGCTCAACCACTGGCTGTGCCGCAAGACGCCGATGGCGATCCTCTATCGCGCGCCGCGCATGGCCGCGATCGAGGGTCTGCTGCGCAAGGTGCGCGGCGCGCTGGCGCCGGAGCAGGTGCGCGCCGACGGCGCCGGCGTGCGCACGCTGTACAAGCGGCTGGCCGCCGGCGGCACGGTCGGCATCCTGCCGGACCAGAAGCCGCGTGCGGGCGAGGGCCAGTTCGCGCCGTTCTTCGGTCGCGAGGCGCTGACCATGGTGCTGCTGCCGCGGCTGGCCGCGCGCACCGGCGCCACCGTGCTGTTTGCCTTTGCCGAACGCCTGCCGCGCGGCGCCGGCTATCGCATCCACCTGCTGCCCGCGCCCCCGGGCCTGCTCGACGCGGATCTGGCCGTCGCCTGCACCGCGCTCAACCGCGGCGTGCAGTCCTGCGTCGAGCTGGCCCTGGCGCAGTATCAATGGCAGTACAAGCGCTATTCGGCCGATGGCCGGGCCAGTCCGTACGATCGCGAGGCTGCGCAGGAAAGTTGAGCCCGGCGCCGCCGCGCCGTTGTCACGCCAACCCGAAAAACGCCTCGGCAGTCGCCGTGCTGTTGGCCGCGGTGACCGCGGCCGGTTCGCCGCGGTCACGGGCGATCTCCTCGCAGATGTGCTTCAGGTACATCGGCTCGTTGCGCCGGTGCGCCGGTGGCGGCCGCACGCTGCGCGGCAGCAGGTAGGGCGCATCGGTTTCCAGCATCAGCCGGTTGGCCGGAATCTCGCGCACCAGCTCGCGCAGGTGGAGGCCGCGGCGCTCGTCACAGATCCAGCCGGTGATGCCGATGTGGCAGTCCAGCGCCAGGTAGTCGCGCAGCGCCGCGCCGGTGTCGGTAAAGCAGTGCACCACCGCGGCCGGCACCCGCGCGCGATAGCGCCGCAACAACGCGATGAAATCCGCGTGCGCATCGCGCTGGTGCAGGAACAGCGGCATGCGCAGATCCACCGCGATCTGCAGCTGGCGCTCGAACGCCTGCAGCTGCGCTTCGCGCGGCGAGTAGTTGCGGTGGTAGTCCAGCCCGGTCTCGCCCACCGCGCGCACGGCCGGATCCTGCGCCAGTTCGCGCAGCCGCGCGTCAGTGGCGTCGTCGTAATCCACCGCGTGATGCGGGTGCACGCCGGCAGTGGCGTACAGCGTGCCCGGATGCGCCCTGGCGAGCGCCAGCGCGTGCGCGCTGCCGTCGCGCGAGGCGCCGGTGACGATCATCCGGCTCACCCCGTGCGCCTGCGACCGCTGCAACACGCCCGCGAGGTCATGCTGGAACGATTCATGGCCGAGATTGACGCCGATATCGAGCAGTTGCATGGTCTGGTCCGGTTCGCAGAGAGGCCATTGTCCCAGAGGGCCGCGCGCTTGCCACCGGGTGCGCCGCCCGGGCGCATGATCGTGCCCCCTGTCCAGGCAGGCGCCGACCGGCGCGCTGAAATCCTCTGCAGCCGCTTCGCCAGTGCGAAATTTTCCTAGGCCACGGACGCCCTGTGGGCCCGCGTCGTGCATCACAATCAAAGCTGACGCCGCATGCCGTCTGAACGGAATCCTGCGTCAACACGACTCCACCTCGTCCGCCGCCGGCCGGATGTGCTAACTATGGCGTTTGCCGTGGCGCTGCCGGGGACGCGAACGGCCATCGCATGCATCGAGCGAGGTGAGCAATGTCGGCAGTCATCGAGCCGGCGGTCAGTGGATCGACCATGGCCGTGAACGACCGTGAAGCGGAGGTCTGCGCCCTGCTGGTCGCGCGCGGTCGCCTGAAAGACACCGATCTGGCGCGCGCGCGGCGCCTGCACGAGGAATCCGCCGAGGGCACGCTGACCACCCTGATGGCCCGGCTGGGCCTGGTCTCCGAGCGCGATCTGGCCGAGGCGTGGGCCGAGCTGCTGCAGGTGCCGCTGCTGGCCGCGCGCGACGCGCCGGAGCTGCCGCCGGCCGACCTCGACGTGTCGCTGCGCTTTCTCAAGCAGCAGCACGTGGTGCCGGTGCAGGACGAAACGGACGGGCTGGCGCTGATCGTGGCCGATCCGGCCGATCCGTATCCGCGCCAGGCGATGGAGCTGGCCGCCGGCCGCCCGGTGGCGCTGCGGGTGGGCCTGCGCTCGGAGATCGACGGCCTGATCGAGCGCTATTACGGCAGCGGCCGCTCGGCGATGGGCACCATCGTGGAGAACCTCGACGGCAGCGCCGCGGAGGAGGACGATGTCGAGCATCTGCGTGATCTGGCCTCCGAGGCGCCGGTGATCCGGCTGGTCAACCTGATCCTGCAGCGCGCGGTGGAGCAGCGCGCGTCGGACGTGCACATCGAGCCGTTCGAGAACCACCTGAAGGTGCGCTACCGCATCGACGGCGTGCTGCATGAAGTGGAGGCGCCGCCATCCTCGTCCACCGCGGCGGTGATCTCGCGCGTGAAGATCATGGCGCGGCTGAACATCGCCGAGCGCCGGCTGCCGCAGGACGGCCGCATCCAGCTGCGCGTGCAGGGCAAGGAGCTCGACCTGCGCGTCTCCACCGTGCCGACCAGCTTCGGCGAATCGGTGGTGATGCGCATCCTGGACCGCGAGTCGGTGGTGTTCGACTTCGCCTCGCTCGGCTTCACTGACAGCTTCCAGCAGCGCTTCGTCGACGTGCTCAACCGCCCGCACGGCATCCTGCTGGTCACCGGCCCCACCGGTTCGGGCAAGACCACCACGCTGTACACCGCGCTGTCGCAGATCAACACCAGCGACGTGAAGATCATCACCGTCGAGGACCCGGTCGAATACCAGCTCGAAGGCATCAACCAGATCCAGGTGAAGCCGCAGATCGGGCTGGATTTCGGAGGCGCCTTGCGCTCGATCATGCGGCAGGATCCGGACGTGATCATGATCGGCGAAATGCGCGATCTGGAAACCTGCCGCATCGCGATCCAGTCCGCGCTCACCGGCCATCTGGTGCTGTCCACGCTGCACACCAACAGCGCCGCCGGCGGCATCACGCGGCTGCTCGACATGGGCGTGGAGGATTACCTGCTCGGCTCCACCATCAACGGCATCCTGGCGCAGCGGCTGGTGCGCCGGCTCGACCCGGAAACCGCCACGCCGTACGAGGCGCTGCCGGAAGTGATCGAACAGTTCGAGCTGGAAAAATATACCGACGAGCGGCCGATCCGGCTGTGGAAGCCCGGCAGCAGCGCGGCCAACCCCACCGGCTACCGCGGCCGCCGCGCGATCATGGAGTTCCTCACCATGAGCGACCCGCTGCGCCGGCTGGTGATGCGCCGCGCCGATGCCGGCGAGATCGAGCAGCAGGCGCGCGCCGAAGGCATGCGCACGATGTACGAGGACGGCATCGCCAAGGCGGTGGCCGGCATCACCACGCTGGAGGAGGTGCTGCGTGTCACGCAGGACGGTTGATATTCGGGGAACGGGGAACGGGGAACGGGGAACATCCACCTCGCGCCCTGATTTCAACCGTCGAACCCTGGGCCCGCTGTGCGGAGAATGCAGCGTCACCTTGACGCGGGTTTTCATGTTCCCCGTTTCCCATTTCCCGTTCCCTGCGCTTGAGCCATGAGCCAGTTCCGCTACAAGGCCGTCAGCGATGCCGGCGAGATGCTGCACGGGCAGATGGAGGCGGCCAGCGTCGAGGAGGTGATCGGACGGCTGCAGGATCAGGGCCACACGCCGCTGGAGGCGCAGCCGGCCGACGGCGCGGCGGGCGGCAGCGGGCTGGCGGCACTGTTCAGGCGCGGCCCGTTCAGCGGCGACCAGCTGGCCCAGTTCACCCACCAGCTGGCGACCCTGCTCGGCGCCGGCCAGCCGCTGGACCGCGCACTCGGCATCCTGCTCGACCTGCCCGAGGGCGAGAGCGCGAAGAAGCTGATCGAGCGCGTGCGCGAGCGCGTGCGCGGCGGCAACACGCTGTCCTCGGCGCTGGACGAGGAGCACGGCGTGTTCCCCAAGCTGTACGTCAGCCTGGTGCGCGCCGGCGAGGCGGGCGGCTCGCTGGAGGAAACGCTGCACCGGCTCACCGAGTATCTGGAACGTGCGCAGGCGCTGCGCGGCAGCATCGTCAATGCGCTGATCTATCCGGTCATCCTGCTGGTCGGCGTGCTCGGCTCGCTGCTGCTGCTGCTGGCTTACGTGGTGCCGCAGTTCGTGCCGATCTTCCAGGACATGCAGGTGCCGATCCCGTGGATCACCCAGGTGGTGCTGGCGCTGGGCAATGCGCTGCAGGCGTGGTGGTGGCTGATCCTGCTGCTGCTCGGCGGCGGCCTGTTCGGCTGGCGCGCGCGGCTGCGCGATCCGGTGCAGCTGCTGGCGTGGCACACGCGGCTGCTGCACCTGCGCGTGCTCGGCCCGCTGCTGCTGAAAGTGGAAACCGCGCGGATCGCGCGCACGCTCGGCACGCTGCTGAAAAATGGCGTGCCGCTGCTCGGTGCGCTGACCATCGCGCGCCAGGTCACCGCCAACCGCGCGCTGGACAAGGCGCTGGGCGATGCCCATGAACAGGTCAAGGGCGGCGCCGGCCTCGGCCTGGCGCTGGGCCAGGCGAAGCTGTTTCCGCGGCTGGCGCTGCAGATGGTGCAGGTGGGCGAGGAGGCCGGCCAGCTCGACGGCATGCTGCTGAAGGTGGCCGACACCTTCGAGCTGGAGTCCCGGCGTGCGATCGACCGTCTGCTCGCCGCGCTGGTGCCCGCGCTGACCATCGTGATGACGGTGATGGTGGCCTTCATCATGGCGGCGATCCTGCTGCCGCTGCTCAGCCTGACCAGCAACATTCAATGACTTCAATCGGAGAGATGCGATGAGTGCCATGAACCCTTCGGAGCGGCGCGCCGCCCGCCATCCGCGCGCCGCCCGCGCCGGCGGCTTCACGTTGCTGGAGATGCTCGCGGTGATCGTGCTGATCGGCATCATCGGCGCGGTGGTGGTGACCCAGGTCGGCAAGAACGTCGACAAGGGCAAGTACGGCGCGGGCAAGGCGCAGTTGACCACGCTGAGCCAGAAAATCGAGAACTACGCGCTCGACAACGGCGCGCCGCCGCAGCGGCTGGAGGACCTGCTGGTGAAGCCGCCGAATGCGCCGAACTGGCAGGGACCCTACACCAAGGCATCCGGCCTGAAGGACCCGTGGGGACACGCGTTCGGCTACCAGTACCCGGGCCAGCACGGCAGCTTCGACCTGATCTTCTACGGCCAGGACGGCAAGCCGGGCGGCGACGGCTACAGCAAGGACGTGGGCAACTGGCAGTAGGCATGACGGTCCTGCGCGCCCGCGGCTTCACCCTGCTGGAAATGCTGGCGGTGATCCTGCTGATCGGCATTGCCGCGGCGGCAGTGGCGTTCTCGGTGAACCAGGGTCTGGCCAGCGCGCGTATCAACGCGGCCAGCGCCGAGCTGGCCGGCGCGCTGCGCGCCACCCGCGCGCAGGCGATCGTGCGCGGGCAGGCGCAGAACTTCGACGTCGACACGCGGGCCGACACCTATCGCGGCGTCAAGCCGCACGACGTGCGCCTGCCGAAGGGGCTGCGGGTGAGCATCACCAGCGCCAAGGAGGACCAGCCGAACGACCATACCGGACGCATCCGCTTCTTTCCCGACGGCAGTTCCACCGGCGGCCGCATCACCCTGCAGAGCGGACGGCGGCAGTGGCACGTCAACGTGTCGTGGCTGACCGGCGATGTGCGCGTGGTGGATACGGTGGTACCGCGATGATCTGCCGGCGCAGCCATGCCCAGCGCGGCTTCAGCCTGCTCGAGATGATCGCGGCGATGCTGCTGCTGGCGATCGCCTTCGTCGCGCTGATGAAGGTGGCCGGCGCCTCGATCAGCCTCACCAGCAGCGCGACGCAGTACAGCGACGCGGCGATGTGGGCGCGCGGCCTGCTCGACGGCGCTTTCGTCGGCGAGCCGGTGCGGGTCGGCAGCAGCGCGGGCCGGTTTGACCGCAACTTCCGCTGGCAATTGCGGGTGACACCGTGGAACGGCGCCGGCAACCCGCCGGCGACCGCGCCGCTGCGCCTGTACCAGCTGGATCTGGACGTGCTGTGGGGGCCACCCGCGCATCCGCGCTCGGCGCATTTCAGCACCTTGCGGCTGAGCCGGCCACCACTGCTGCTGCAGGCGGCGCCATGAGCGCGCTGCGCCGGGCGCCGGCCGGGTCTCGCCGGGATACTGCCGGCTTCACCCTGCTGGAGGTGCTCGCCTCGCTGGTGCTGCTGGCGCTGCTGCTGATCGGCGTCTACTCGGGCCTGCGCACCGCCATTCACGGCGTCGGCTCGGGTACCGCGGCGATCGAGCGGATCGACCAGATCCGCGCGGCCCAGCAGTTTCTGCAGCGCGAGCTGGCGCAAAGCATGACCCAGCCGATCGCCCGCAACGCGCGCGGCGAGGATCTCTATTTCGAGGGCAGCGCGCACGAGCTGCGCTACGTCGCGCCGCTGCCCGGCTACCTCGGCAAGCTGGGGCCGCAGCTGCAGCAGCTGCAGCTGGTCGACGACGGTCACGGCGATGCGAAGCTGGTGCTGAGCCTGGCGCTGCTGCCGCCCGACGGTTCGCCGCCGCGCCCGCTGGGCGATCCGCAGGTGCTGCTCGACCACGTGCGCAGTGGCCGCTTCAGCTATCGGGGCGTCGATGCGCTGGGCCGGCCGATCGCGTGGACGCCGAGCTGGCCCGACGGGCGCCTGCTGCCGCTGCTGGTGCGCATCGAGCTGCAGCCGCAGGGCAACGACGCGTGGCCGCGGATGGAAATCCCGCTGCGCGTCAATCCGCTGATCAGCAGCAGCCAGAGCGGCCTGCAGCCGCTGGGCGACAGCCGATGAGCGCGCGCCGGCAAACGCCGCCCGGCCGCCAGCGTGGGGTGGCGCTGCTGCTGGTGCTGTGGGCCTGCACGCTGCTGGCGATCCTGCTCGGCGGCTATGCCGCACTGGCGCGCACCGAGGCGCTGCAGGCGCGCTATCAGTTTGCCCAGACCCAGGCGCATTACGCCGCCGAGGCCGGCATCATGCGCGGCTTCTATGCGCTGCAGGATCCGCGGCCAGGCTTGCGCTGGATCGGCGACGGCCGCGTCTACAGCTTCCGCTACGGCGATGCCACGGTGAAAGTGTCGGCATTCGACGAGAGCGGCAAGGTGGATCTGAATGCAGCCAGCCCGCAGGTGCTGCAGGGGCTGTTCCAGGCCGCCGGGCTGGCACCGGAGCAGGCCGCTGCGCTGACCGCCAACGTGGTCGACTGGCGCGGCCTGCCGGGCCAGCCGGGGGACGTCGCCGCGCGCCGCGCCGCCTATCGTGCGGCCGGGCGCGACTATGGCCCGCGCAGCGGCCCGTTCGCCAGCATCGAGGAGCTGCAGATGGTGCTGGGCATGACGCCGGTGCTGTATCGGCGGGTGGCGCCGGTGGTCACGATCTGGTCCGGCAACGCCACGCCCGACCCCAACACCGCGCCGCCGCTGGCGCTGGCCGCGATCCCGGGCATGACGCCGGCGCAGCAGGCGATGATCGCCGCCGCCCGCCAGCGCCAGGCCGCCGACCCCACGCTGGTGTTCAACAATGGCAGCACGCAGAGTCTGCGCGCCGAGGCCACGCTGGCCGATGGCACGCGCGCGGTATTGCGTGCCACCATGCGCCTGCAGGCGGGGCCGGCGGGCGCGCAACCCTACGTGGTATTGCGCTGGCAGGAGGGAGATGGGGAATGAGTTCGGCAACGCAGTCACTGCGGCCGTGGATGGAGCGCCTGCGCCATGGCTGGCACGCGTCGCCGTTGCCGGCCTTCCTGCGCTGGTGGGGCGACGAGCTGCTCGGCCTGCTGCCGCCGCGCTGGCGCGGCTGGTTCAAGAGCGGCGCGCACTGGCACCTGCTGCAGCACGACGGCGTCCAGTGGACCCTGCGCCGCGCCGGCCAGCCGCAGCCGCTGGCCAGCTGGGCGGATGCGCTGGACGCGCGCCTGCAGCAGGCCGCCCTGGCCAGCGCGCTGCACGGGGTGGATCGCGAGGATCTGCGGCTGGCCCTGCTGCTGCCGCCCGCCGTGGTGCTGCGGCGCACGCTGGCGCTGCCGCTGGCGGCCCGCCACAGCCTGCCGCAGGTGCTGGCGTTCGAGATGGACCGGCAGACTCCGTTCACGGCGGCACAGGTGTACTTCGCGGCGCGCGAGCTGGCGGCGCCGGCCGCCGCCGGACGGCTGCAGGCGGAACTGGTGGTGGTCACCCGCGGCACGCTCGATCCGCTGCTGGCGCGGCTGACCACGCTGGGCATCGCGATCGACGCGGTGGATCTCGCCGTCGGCGATGACCGGCTCGGCGTCAACCTGCTGCCGCCGGAGCAGGCGCCGCACCGGCCGCGCCCGCGGCGGCGGCTGAATCTGGCGCTGGCGGCTGCTGCCGCGCTGCTGCTGGTGCTGCTGCTGGCGCAGTGGCTGCACAACCGGCAGGCAGTGCTGGCGCAGATGCAGGCCACCGTCGAAAGCATGCGCGGCGAGGCGCAGCAGGTGGCGGCGCTGCGCCAGCAGCTGCAGGACAACGCCGGCGCCGCCGGCTTTCTGGCGCGGCGCAAGCAGAACGCGGTGAGCCGGCTGGCGGTGCTCGCGGACATCACGCGACGGCTGCCCGACAGCGCGTGGCTGGAGCGTTTCAGCATCGACAATACCGGCCAGCTGGGCATGCAGGGACAGAGCCTGCAGGCGGTCAAGCTGCTCGATGCGCTGAAGGACTCGCGGCTGATCACCGACGCCAGCTTCCAGGGCAGCATCCAGCCCGACCCCACCACCGGCAAGGAACGCTTCTACCTGACCGCGCAGCTGCGGCGGCCGGCCACCGCGCAACCCGCAGGCGCGACCTCGTCCGCCGGAGGTGCGCCTTGAAGCCGCTGCTGCTGCGGCCGCGCGAGCGCCGCATCGCCGCCGTCGCGCTGCTGCTGCTGGCACTGTTGCTCGGCTATGTGCTGCTGCTGCACTGGTGGCTGGTGGCGCCGCTGCAGCAGATCAGCCGCGAGATGGCCGACCTGCGCGACACTGAAGGCCGCTACGCCGCCGCCATCGCCGAGAAGCCGGCGCTGCAGCAGCGCATCGCCGCGCTCGGCGACGGCCAGGCCGCCAGCCAGGCGTTCCTGGCCACCGAGGATCCGAACACCGCGGCGGCCGACCTGATGCAGCGCGTGGTCGACGTGGTCGGCAAGGGCACCCAGGGGGGGCGCTGCGTGGTCAGCCAGAAGATGCCCTTGCCCAGTGCGCCGGCAAGCCCCGGCGAGCCGTACCGCAAGGCCGCGGTGAGCATCAACCTGAGCTGCGACATCGAGCCGCTGGCGGCAGTGCTGCAGGCGCTGGAACAGGGCGCGCCGTACCTGTTCATCGACGACCTCAGCATCTATCGCAACCCGGTGGCATCGCAGCAGAACAGCGCCGCGCCGCTGGAGGTGCAGTTCACCCTGTCCGGCTACGTACGGCCGCCGCGCGCTGGCACCGCGGTTGCGGGCAGCGAGCCGCGCGCGGGCGCAGGAGCAGGGCCATGAACGCCGCGCAGCAACGTCGACTGACCCCGCTGCTGGCGGCGCTGGTGCTGCTGCTGGGCATCGGCCTGCTGCTGCTGTTCGGCGGCGTCGGCCGCAGCGTGCGCTGGGACCCACCACGGCCGCTGGCGCCGCTGCCGCCCCCCGGCAACGCCGCCGCGCTGCCGCGTCCGCTGCCGCTGTCCGAGTTCGCGCTGGTCTGGCAGCGGCCGCTGTTCAGTCCCGACCGCAAGCCGATCGCGCGCGCCGCCGACGGCGGCAGCAACCTCGGCGAGCTGGAGCTGACCGGCATCATCCTCACGCCGACGCTACGCATGGTGCTGTTGCGCGACAAGAGCAGCCACCGCGAACTGCGCCTGCGCGAGGGGCAGTCGCTGCCCGACGGCAGCGTCAAGCTGGTGGAGATCCACGCGCGCTCGGCGCTGTTCGATTCGGCCGCCGGGCGCACCGAACTGAAGCTGCAGGCCGGCGCCCCGATCGACCAGCCCAAGCCCGGCCCGGCCAACGAGGCGGGTCCGCGCGGCACGCCCGGCGCGGCGATGATGCAGATCGATCCGGCCGCCGCGCTGCCGATGCCGACCCCGCTGCCGTCCAGCGCGCTGCAGCGGCTCAAAGAAAATGTCCAGCGGCGCCGCGCCGCCCGCGCCGCGGCGACCCACCAGGGAGTACCTTGATCCATGTTTCGCAAGCTCACTCAGCACGTATGGCGCGCCGGCAGCTGTGCCCTCCTGGTCGGCCTGGTCGGCTGCGCCAGCCTGCCGCAGCCGCACGACAACGGCGCGCTGCAGCGCGAGGCGATGGCCGGCACGCATGCGCCGGTGCCGGCACCGCTGCCGCTCAACAACGGCAACGGTGCCGCCGCCGAGGCGCCGGCGCCGGCGCAGATCAGCGTCGGCAGCGGCCAGTTCATCCGGCCCACCGCGCTGGCCAGGCCGCGACCGGCGGCCAGCGGACCCGATGCGGTCACCTTCAACTTCGAGAACCAGCCGGTCGAGGCGGTGGTCAAGGCGATCCTCGGCGACCTGCTCAAGCAGAACTACACGATCGTGCCGGGCGTGCAGGGCAACATCTCGTTCTCCACCGCCGAGCCGGTGAACTCGGCGCAGGCGCTGCCGATCCTGGAGACCCTGCTGGGCTGGACCCACAACGCGCTGGTGCGGCGCAACGGCGGCTATGTAGTGCTGCCGGAGAAGGACGCAGTGGCCGGCAACCTGGTGCCCAGTCTCGGCGCCAGCGCACCCGGCGGCGGCCTGCAGGCGCGGCTTTTCCCGCTGCGCTTCATCTCCGCCACCGAGATGCAGAAACTGATCAAGCCGTTCGTGCGCCCCGACGCCGTGCTGCTGGCGGATCCGGCGCGCAACCTGCTGGTGCTGGCCGGCACGCCGCAGGAGCTGGCCAACGACCAGAGCATGGTGCATACCTTCGACGTCGACTGGCTGCGCGGCATGTCGGTGGGCGTGTTCAACCTGCAATACGCGACGGTGGGCGAGCTGATGCCCAAGCTCGACAGCATGTTCGGCGCGCACGGCGACACTCCGCTGGCCGGCATGCTGCGCTTCATCCCGATCGAGCGTACCAACGCGCTGGTGGTAATCAGCACCCAGCCCGAATACCTGCACGAGGTCGGTGACTGGATCGGCAAGATCGACCGCGGCGGTGGCAACCAGCCGCAACTGTTCGTGTACGACGTGCGCAACATCAAGGCGTCGGATCTGGCCCGTTACCTGGCGCAGATCTACACCAACAATGCCGGCAGCAGCAGCGGCAGCGACAACGGCGGCCAGGTCGGGCCGGGCCTCAGCGGCGGCACGCTGGGCAGTGCCGACAACGCCAACGCCGGCACCAGCATGGGCAGCACCGCCGGCAGCTTCGGCAGCTCGACCGGCGGCACCGCCGCGGGTGCCGCTGGCCTGGGGGCCGCGCCCGGCAGCGGCGGTCTGGGCAGCAGCGGCCTCGGCGGTGCGGGTCTGGGCAGCACCGGGGCTGGCCGCGGCGGCAGCGGCGGTTTCGGCGCGGCGGGCGGCTACGGCAACAGCGCGGGCAGCGGTAACGCGGCGCCCAACGAGCAGCAGTACAGCTCCAGCGACGGCAGCGTGCGGATCAGCTCGGTGGACAGCAACAACCAGCTGCTGGTGCGCGCGCGCCCCTCGCAGTGGGAGGAGATCAAAGGGGCCATCCGCAAGCTCGACAATGTGCCGATGCAGGTGCAGATCGAGACGCGCATCCTGGAAGTGAGCCTCACCGGCGAATTCCAGTTCGGCGTGCAGTGGTATCTGCAGGGACTGGCCGGCGGCACTCCGAACGCCAACGGCGGGATCACTCCCGGCAACCCGAACAACCCCCGCCAGGGCGCGCTGGGTGGTGGCGGCACGAGCTTCGTGCCCGGCAGCGACGCGCTGTTTTACTCCTTCGTCAACTCCAACATGCAGGTAGCCCTGCATGCGATGGAAACCAACGGCAACACCAAGACCCTGTCGGCGCCGTCGATGGTGGTGATGAACAATCAGGTCGCCAGCATCGCGGTGGGCGACCAGATCCCGATCAACCAGACCAGCGTCAACACCGGCATCGGCGTCGGCACCAGCTACAGCTCGGTGCAGTACCTCAACACCGGCGTGATCCTCAACGTGCAGCCGCGGATCAATCCCGGCGGCCTGGTCTACATGAACATCAGCCAGGAGGTCAGCCAGCCGAACCGCTCGGTGCCGCTGGTCAACGGCAACCCGGCCATTTCGCAGCGCAAGCTCTCCACCGAGGTCGCCGTGCAGAGTGGCCAGACAGTGCTGCTGGGCGGCCTGATCCAGCAGGCCGACGGCACCACCGACACCGGCATTCCCGGGCTCAACCGCATCCCCTTGCTCGGGCGGCTGTTCGGCACCACCAGTCGTACCCGCAACCGCACCGAGCTGATCGTGCTGATCACGCCGCGCATCATCCGCAGCAGCGAGGACGCCAAGCAGATCACCGACGACTACCAGAACAAGTTCGAGTCACTGGCGCCGCTGCGCGCTGCTGCCGCGCACAGCGCGCCGGTGCTCACGCCGCTGCCGCCAGCGGCCGCGGCGACGCCGGGCTGGACCGAGCAGCTGCAGCAGCATGCCGAGCGGGCGCTGCGCCAGGCCGACTACGCCACGGCGCAGGATCTGGCGATGCAGTCGTGGCGGCAGGGCCTGCATCAGGGCGAGCTGTGCCGGCGCAACTGGGACGTGATCGCGCAGGCGCGCCTGCACGATCCGCAGCTGGGCAACGCGGATGCCGCGCGGCAGCAGGCAGCCAGCTGCCTGCGCGCCACGCCGCCACCGTGACTCGGGTAGCCAGCGGCTGAGCAGACGACCGCTGCAGCTATCATCGGCGCGGATGACTGCCTCCGCGCCGGACTTCCCGATCACCCCGCTGCTGCCGCAGATCCGTGCGGCGCTGGCGGCGCATCCACGGCTGGTGCTGGAGGCGCCGCCGGGTGCCGGCAAGACCACCCAGATTCCGCTGGCCCTGCTCGACGCGCCGTGGCTGGCGGGTCAGCGGATCGTGATGCTGGAGCCGCGCCGGATCGCGGCGCGCGCCGCCGCCCAGTTCATGGCGCAGCAGCTCGGCGAGGACGTCGGCCAGACCGTCGGCTACCGCATCCGCTTCGAGTCGAAGGTAAGCGCGGCGACGCGGATCGAGGTGGTCACCGAAGGCATCCTGACGCGGCTGATCCAGGGCGATGCGGAGCTCGCCGGCATCGGCGCGATCATCTTCGACGAGTTCCACGAGCGCCATCTCGCCGGCGATCTCGGCGCTGCGCTGGCGCTGGAGGTGCAGGCCACGCTGCGGCCCGAGTTGCGGCTGTTGCTGATGTCCGCCACGCTGGACGGCGAGCGCATCGCGCAGTGGCTGCAGGCGCCGCGCCTGACCAGCCCCGGGCGCAGCTTTCCGGTGCGCATCGAGCATCCGCCGGCGCGCGCGCA
>JAJXTX010000016.1:0-2342 GCA_021783385.1 Pseudomonadota bacterium | reverse complement strand
TGCGGCTGTTGCTGATGTCCGCCACGCTGGACGGCGAGCGCATCGCGCAGTGGCTGCAGGCGCCGCGCCTGACCAGCCCCGGGCGCAGCTTTCCGGTGCGCATCGAGCATCCGCCGGCGCGCGCGCAGGAGCACCTGGAGCACCAGCTGGCGCGCGTGGTGCGGCAGGCGCTGCAGGAAACCGACGGCGACGTGCTGGCGTTCCTGCCCGGTCGCGGCGAGATCGCGCGGGCGCAGCGGGTGCTGCAAGCGGTGCTCCCCGCGCCCGACGGGAGGGGGAAAGGCCGCCGCGCTGAAGACATCGAGATCATCGTCCTGCACGGCGAGCTCAGCCTCGCCGAGCAGCAGCTCGCGCTCGCTCCCTCGGCTGGCAGGCGCGTCGTGCTGGCCACCAACGTGGCCGAATCCAGCATCACCCTGCCGGGCATCCGCGCGGTGGTCGACGCCGGTCTGGCGCGCGAGCCGCGCTTCGATCCGAACTCCGGCTTCACCCGGCTGGAGACGGTGCCGGTATCGCAGGCCTCGGCCGACCAGCGCGCCGGCCGCGCCGGCCGCGTGGCGGCGGGCATCGCCTACCGGCTGTGGCCGCAGAGTCGACGGCTGGAGCCCTCGCGCAGCGCGGAGATCCAGCAGGCCGAACTGTCCGGGCTGGCGCTGGAACTGGCTGCGTGGGGGCTCAGCGCCAACGGCGAGGCCAGCCTGCGCTGGCTCGATCCGCCGCCGCCCGGTGCGCTGGCGCAGGCGCGCGAGCTGCTGACCCGGCTCACCGCGCTGGACGCCGACGGCCGCATCACCGCGCTGGGCCGGCGCATGCTGGAGCTGGGCGCCACGCCGCGGCTGGCCGCGGCCGCCTGGCGCGCGCCGGCGGTGCAGCGGCCGCTGGTGGCCGACCTGCTGGCGCTGATGGAGGCGCGTTCGCCGCTGCGCGGCGAGGCCGCGCGCAACGATGACTTCCGCGTGCGCGTCGCCGCGTTGCATGCGTGGCGCGACCGCCGCGGCACGGCCGCGTCAGGCACCGTCGACAGCGGCGCGCTGGCCGCGATCGAGCAGGCCAGCAAGGGCTGGCGCAGACGTCTGGACGTCCGTACCGCAGCGAGCGGCCTGCCACACAGCCACAGCGTGGGTGACCTGTTGCTGCACGCGTTTCCCGACCGGGTGGCGCGCCGCGACGACGGCAACCCGCTGCGCTACACGCTCGCCAACGGGCGCGGCGCGCGCCTGCACGAACACACCGCGCTGCACGGCGAGCCATGGCTGGTGGCGCTGGACCTGCGGCTGGACGCCCGCGACAGCCTGATCCTGGCCGCCGCGCCGTTCGATCCCGAACTGCTGCAGCGCGATTACCCGGCGCAGTTCCGCCGTCAGCGCAGCGTGCGCTGGAACGAGCAGCGCGCCGCGGTCGAGGCGTTCGAGGAACAGCGTTTCGGCGCCATCGTGCTGGATCGGCGCAGCGTGCCGGTGCCGCCGCAGGAGGCGCAGCCGGCGCTGCTCGCCGCGCTGCGTGACCGCGGCATCGCGGCACTGCCGTGGAGCGAGCACGCCCGTCGCCTGCGTGCGCGGATGCAGGCGCTGCGCGCCTGGATGCCCGAGCTGGATCTGCCGGATGTCTCCGACGCGGCGCTGCTGGCCTCGCTGGAGGAGTGGCTGGCGCCGTGCCTGGCCGGCAAGCACCGGCTCGACGCGCTCGACGCAGAGGATCTCACCCAGGCGCTGGCCGGCCGGCTCGATCACGCGCAGCGGCGCCTGCTCGACGTGCAGGCGCCGGAGAGCCTGAGCGTGCCCAGCGGCCAGTCGCGGCGGCTCGAGTACGCCGCCGGCGAACCGCCGGTGCTGGCAGTGAAACTGCAGGAGCTGTTCGGCCTCGCCGACACCCCGCGCGTCGGCGGTGGCCGCATTCCGGTGACGCTGCACCTGCTCTCGCCGGCGGGCCGGCCGATCCAGGTGACACAGGATCTGAAAGGTTTCTGGGAGCGCACCTACCCCGAGGTGCGCCGGGAGCTCAAGGGCCGCTACCCGCGCCATCCGTGGCCCGATGACCCGTGGACAGCGATGCCCACGCACCGGGCCAAACCGCGCGGCAGCTGAGCGCTCCGCCTTGGCTGAAGATGCGGGCCTTTCTCCTGGGCTTCACCTGGCGAGGCGTTTGATGGCGGCGTTTTCAAACCGGGAGGAAATCACCATGAGCAAATACCATGCGGCGGCGGCGCTGGCGCTGCTGTTTCTGCCGATGCTGGCGCACGCCTCGTGCGATACGGTGAAAGCCGGCATCGACGCCAGGATCAAGGCCAAGGGGGTGTCGGGCTTCACGCTGGCGGTGGTGCCGGCGAATCAGACACCAGCGGG
>JAJXTX010000181.1 GCA_021783385.1 Pseudomonadota bacterium | reverse complement strand
TGTTGCTGATGTGCCTGCTGCCGCTTGCCGCGGCCGGGCAGTCTGTGAGCAGCGACAGTGCGTTGGCGCAGCGACTGCTCAACCGGCAGCCGGATCAGGTCGATGAAGTGGCGCCCGGCATGCTCCTGCCGCTGTGGCGCGGCCGCGACGGTCGGCTGCTGGCGCTGAAAGCCGAGCGCAGCACCGGCAGTCAGGCCTTGCACGACAATGCGCTGCTGGCCATCCATCCGGTCGATGCGGCGAGCGTGATGACGACCGGCCTGCAGTACGGCCTGCTGCCGAATCTGCAGGCGCATGCCGAGATCAGCGAGCATTCCTGGGCCAATCAGCCGCAGCGGGTGCTTGGCAGCGAGGTGGGTGCCACCTATGCAGCCGGCCCCTACAGCCTGGGGGTGAGCGTGGGCACCAACAGCACCCCGGGCAACATCGCGCTGCTGCCGCGGGTGCTGCCGGGTGCAGCACCCGGCGTGGATGGACTGTCCGGATTCGACAGCAGCGCCCAGCTCAATGCGCGCGGTCGGCTGGCTCTGGGCGGTGGCAACGGCATCGACCTTGGTGCCAGCGTCGGTCGCATCCGCCTGCTGCCGGGCAACCTGCTGGGCCTCAGCACGCTGGACCAGAAGCAGCTGAGCTTCGGCGTTGATCATGGCCCGGTCACCGGCATGCTGGTCGGCCGCACCATGCAGCCGCTGGCCGGCATCCCCGGCGGCTTCAATCCGGACAAGCGCTGGAGCAGCATCGATCTCGGCGTGACGTGGCGGTTGCCATGGCGCGGTTCGCTGAGCGTGGGTGCGCAGAACCTGTGGTCATCCGGCAATGCGTCGAATACGCCGATCGGTCCCGAACCCGACCAGTCGCGCACACCTTACGTGCAGTATCACCAGGATCTCTGATCCGGCTGCTGTCGCGGCACGCCACGCCGTCGCCGCTGCGCGACGGCGTTCTTGCATGCGCGGTCAGCGCTGCCGGCGAATGCGCAGGTCGCCGCTGAAAGTCTCGATAGTGATTCGCCCCAGGCCATCGCCGAGGCGCGCATCCAGGCTGCTGCCGGGGCCGTGAGCGGCTTGACGCGGCGTGCCGAAATCGCTGCGCAGGTCGCCGCTGAAGCTGCTCGCGTGCAGGGCGGCGGAGGTGGCGGCCGGCAGCTGCAGCTGCACGTCGCCGCTCATGCTGTCGATGTCGAAGGTGCCCCCCGGCGCCAACGCGCCGGCCAGCTGCGCGTCGCCGGAGACCGTGCTGAGGCTGAATTTGCGCCACGGACCGCCGTTCGCCTGAATGTGGCCGGAAATCGTCTGCAGCTTGGCCACGCTGCCCAGGGTGGGGGCCAGGATATCGCCGCTGACGGTCTGCAGATCGGCCTGTTCGGCATGCCCGCCAAGCTCGATGCTGCCGCTGACGCTGTCGACCTTGAGCGAGGGCGTGCGCGCCTGGATGCGCGCCTTGCCGCTGACCGTATCCAGCGCGATGCTGCCGCCGTCGATGCCGTCGATCACCAGCGTGGCGCTGATCACGCTGATCGCCAGCGAGGCGGCCCGCGGCACGTGGACTTCAAGCGCGGTGGGCCCCATGCGACTGTCGCTGGCCCAGTGGAACCAGCCCGAACCGCCCTGCGGCTCGACCTTGATGGACAGGTTGCCGTGGCTGCCGCTGATGCTGAGCGGTTTGGCGCCATCGCCCAGTTCGCCGCTCACCTGCACCTCGTTGCGGTCCCAGCCCTGCACGGTCACCGTGCCGGCGATATTGCTGATGCTGACATGCGCCGTGGGGCTGGCGTCATGGTGCAGCTGGATCGGCGTGACGGCCAGCGCGCGGCCCACGCAAAAGCACAGCAGCAGGGGAAGGTAGCGGCTCGTTTGCATGATCATTCCGGAAATCTCAGCCGGCTTCCCGGCCCAGTCGCCGCAGCCGGGCCTGCTGGCGTTCGGCGCGGCTCAGCAGGCGCTGCAACGCGGCCGAGTGCGGGGCTTGCTGCAGCGCCTGCCGCAGCTCCATGCGCGCTGCGTCCAGCTCGATGCTGGCGCCGGCCAGCCGCGGATCGGCAGGCCTCCAGCTGACCGGAGTGGCGGCGCTTTCCACGACCGGTGCAGGTGCCGCTGCTGGCCGCAGCAAGCGCCAGCCGATGCCTGCACACAGCCATACCGAGGCGGCAAGCGTGGCCACCCCGAGCAGGCGCCGTCGACGGGTACCGCGCGGCTCGATTTGCACGGCGGGCGGGGCGACCGGCAGCGGCGTGAGCTGGTTCAGCCGCCTGTCGATGGATGCCCACAGGTCATCCGGCGGACTCAGTGGTTGGCGCAGTTCGCGCAGCTGGCGGCGCCAGGTGAATTCGTTCATCAGCGTTCTCCCACAAGCTTGCGCAGCAGGCCACGGGCGCGGTGCAGCTGCGCCTTGGAGGTGCCCGCCGCGATGCCCAGTGCATGGCCGATCTCGTCATGCCGCCAGCCTTCGATGTCGTGCAGCACCAGCACGGCGCGCGCACCCGGCGGAAGCTGGCCGATCGCGCGTTGCAGCTCCTCGCGTTCGGCGGCGCAGAACGGCAGCTGGCCGGGATCGGGCAACTGTTCCTCGTCCCGCATGCTGACCGGATCGGCGCCACGAGCGCGGATGTCCATCAGCGCCACGTTCACCGCCAGCCGGTACAGCCAGGTACCGAACGCGCTCTCGTGACGAAAGCCGGGCAGTTTCTGCCACGCGCGGACGAAGGCGTCCTGGGTCAGATCCTCGGCGCGCGCGTGGTCGCAGCCGGCCAGCCGGTACACCGCACCATGCACGCGGCCCACGTGCAGCCGGTACAACCGCTGGAACGCGCCGCGATCACCCGCGGCCGCGGCACGCACGTCGTCGGCATCATTGACTTCTGCGAGAGTCGCAGAGCGCATGGGTATTCCCGGCCTGGAGCGAACGGCGATCATCTTGCCAGCTTCGATGCAGCAGTACGCCAAAGCGTTTGGATGCGGGCCGGGTATCGGCGCCCGCACGCGATGTCCGCATCGCTGCTCGCTGGCTCAGGATGCGTGGGCCCGACGCCGCGGCTGAGCGGCAGCCAGCGCCTGGGCGACCCGCTGCTGTTCGCTGCGCAGGCGTGCGGGCAGGCGCGGCACAAAGCTTTCCAGATAGTCGCCAATCGCGGCCAGCTCGTCCTGCCAGCCGTCCGGATCGACCGCGAGCAGTTCGTCGAGTCGGGTGCGGTCGAGCGCCAGCCCTTCCAGCTTCAGCTCGCCCTCGGACGGCAGGATGCCGACGGGCGTGTCGACGCCGGTGGCGCGGCCTTCGATGCGCTCGATCATCCATTCGAGCACGCGCAGGTTGTCGCCGAAGCCGGGCCACAGGAACTGACCGTCGCTGCCCTTGCGGAACCAGTTGACGTGGAAGATTTTCGGCAGCTTCGCGCCGGCCTGGTCGAACGACAGCCAGTGCGCAAAGTAGTCGCCGAAGTGGTAGCCGCAGAACGGCTTCATCGCCATCGAGTCACGGCGCAGCACGCCGACCGCGCCGGTCGCGGCGGCGGTGGTTTCCGAGCCCATCGCGGCGCCCATCAGCACGCCGTGGGCCCAGTCGCGCGCCTCCATCACCAGCGGCAGCAGGGAGGGCCGACGGCCGCCGAACACGATCGCGCTGATCGGCACGCCCGCAGGCGCTTCGGCCTGCTTCGACCAGGTCGGGCACTGCCTGGCGCTGACCGTGAAGCGCGAGTTGGGATGCGCGGCCGGGCCATTGGCCCGGTCATACGCGCGACCCTGCCAATCGGCGGCGGGTGTGCCGGGCAGGCCTTCCCACCACGGCTGGTTGTCGGCGGTGACTGCCACGTTGGTGAAGATGGTGTCCCGCGCGATGCTGGCCAGCGCATTCGGGTTGGTGCTTGCGCTGGTGCCTGGTGCCACGCCGAAGAAGCCGGCCTCCGGGTTGATGGCGTAGAGGCGGCCGTCTGCACCGGGACGCATCCAGCAGATGTCGTCGCCCACCGTCCACACCTTCCAGCCGGCGCGGCGATAGCCTTCCGGCGGTATCAGCATGGCCAGGTTGGTCTTGCCGCAGGCGGACGGGAAGGCGGCGGCGATGTAGTGGATCTGCCCCTGTGGATTCTCGATGCCGACGATCAGCATGTGCTCGGCCAGCCATCCCTCGGCGCGGGCCTGGTGGCTGGCGATGCGCAGCGCGTGACACTTCTTGCCCAGCAGCGCGTTGCCGCCGTAGCCAGAGCCGTAGGACTTGATCAGCAGCTCGTCGGGGAAGTGCATGATGAAGCGGCGTTCGGGGTCCAGTTCGCCGATGGAATGCAGGCCGCGCACGAACCGGCCTTCGCGCTCGATGCGCGCCTGTGCGGCGGCGCCCATGCGCGTCATGATGCGCATGTTGGCGACCACGTAGGGGCTGTCGGTCAGCTCCACACCGCAGCGCGCCAGCGGCGACTCGATCGGCCCCATGCAGTAGGGGATCACGTAGAGGGTGCGGCCTTCCATGCAGCCGTCGAACAGCGCGTCGATTTTCGCGTGGGCGGCGGCCGGGTCCATCCAGTGGTTGTTCGGGCCGCTGTCCTGCTGCTGTGGATGGCAGACCAGGGTCAGGTGCTCGACGCGCGCCACGTCCGACGGGTGCGAGCGGTGCAGGTAGCAGCCCGGATGGGTCTGCTGGTTCAGCTCGATCAGGTCGCCGTTCTGCAGCATCTGCTGCACCAGTGCCTGGTATTCGGCGTCCGAGCCGTCGCACCAGTGGATCCGTGCCGGGCGGGTCAGCGCCGCCGTCTCGTCCACCCAATGCTGCAGAGCTGCCAGCTTGCTCGCCATCGCCTTCCTCTCTGGTCTTGCCGTAAAAAGGAGCAGGAACGGTAGTTTGCGGATACTGGCATTGCAAGGTTGCGTGCAGCAAATGCGGCTACTGGTCGGGTCAGCCCGGCGCTGCGGCGCGACTCAGGCAGGAATCAGGGTGGCGATCATGTGCTCCACGTAGGCATCGAACTCCTCGTGGTTGACGCGCGGCAGGCCCAGGGTGAAATTCAGCTGCAGAAAACCGACGTAGGCGGCATAGGTCAGCCGCGCGCGGTTCAGCGCCTGCGGCGGCGGCAGGCCGGCTTCGCGATACGCGGTGGTGAGAAAATCCATCCGGCGCTGCGATACCCGCGCCATCACCGGCACCACCTGCGGGTGATCAAGCGCCTTCAGCAAGGCTGCGTACACGCGATGCGACTGCAGCTCGTGCGCGACCCGGCGAAACAGCTCGGGCAGGCGCTCGCGCGGATCGGCGATCAGCTCGATCTGGCTGAAGATCTCGCGTTCACCGTACTGCTCCCAGCGCTCCAGGGTGGCGTTGAGGAG
>JAJXTX010000180.1:3640-5323 GCA_021783385.1 Pseudomonadota bacterium | reverse complement strand
TGGCCCAGCAGCAGCCACGCGCCCACCGCGATATTGAGCGCGCTCAAGAGCACAAACAGCAGACGCAGAAACATCAAACCCCCAGGCGCGGCGATGCAGCCATTCTAGCCGGGCGGCGCGGCCGGCATCTGCGCCCACACCGCCAGCCCGCGCAGCACGCCATCGCGGACGAGCTGCGCCGGCAGCGAGAGCAGCGGCAGCAGCGTCGCCGCGTCGCCGCCATCCAGGATCAGGCCGGCGCCGGCGCCCAGCTCACCGGCCAGTCGCGTGGCAAAACGCTCGATCAGCGCCGCCGCCGCTTGCCAGCAGCCGGAGGCCACCGCGTCGGCGGTGTTGTCGGCCAGCTCCAGAATCTGGCCCGGCTGCTGTGGTCGCACCTGCGCGGTCGCACCGAGCAGTGACTGCTGCATCAGCTGCGGTCCCGGCGCGATCAGGCCGCCGAGGTGGCGGCCGTCCGCAGCCAGCGCATCCAGCGTGAGCGCGGTGCCCACACCGGCCAGCACGCAGGGCGCGCGACCCTCGGCGTGGGCGGCCACCATCGCCAGGAAACGGTCGACGCCGAGCCGCTGCGGCTCGGCGTAGGCGTTGCGCACGCCGCAGGCGCTGACCGGCGTGCGCAGCCAGAATGGTGCGGTGCCGAAGCGCTCGGCGACGAGCGCCGCCAGCTGCGCCTCGCGCGCGGCATCGACCACCGAGGCACCCAGCACCGCCACCGGTGCCGGCAGATTCGCCCAGGCCACACGCAGCGTGGCGGCGACGTCCTGCTGCCAGCCCACCGCGCCATGCGCCAGCCAGCCATCCGGCTGCGCCTGCAGCGCCCACTTCAGCCGGCTGTTGCCGAGATCGAGCAGCAGCTTCATGCGCGTCGCACCGTAACATCGGCGCTGTCGACGCGGCGCACGCTGCCATCGGCCAGACGCACCTGCAGCGCGCCGCGGCCGTCGACGCCAGCACCCACACCGTCGAAGCTGCCGAGTGCTCCGCTCAAGTGCAGCGGCTGCCCGTGCAGCAGATCGTGCCGCGCATAGTCCGCGCCGAAGCCGGCAAAGCCGTCGCGCTCGAATTGGCGCAGGCCGTCGACCAGGGCGGCGATCAGCGCCGCCGCGGCGCGGTTGCGCTCCGGCGGCGTGCCGTCAGCACTGAGCGTGGCCAAGTCGCAGGCCGGCTGCCCAGCCTGCTCGCACAGCGCCGGGGTCAGCCGCAGGTTGAGGCCAATGCCGATCACCGCCGCGCACGGCCCCTGATATTCACCGCTCAGCTCGACCAGGATGCCGGCCAGCTTGCCGCCCGGCGGGTTGCCGGCCATCGCAAGCACGTCGTTCGGCCACTTCAGGCCGGCGCCGGTCAGCCCCAGCTGCTCCAGCGCACGCAGCACGATGACGCCGATCGCCAGCGACAGCCCGGATGTGGCCGCCACACCGGACTCGAACCGCTTGAGGCAGGACAGATACAGATTCAATCCCGGTGGTGACAGCCAGCTGCGGCCGCGCCGGCCGCGGCCGGCGCTCTGGGTTTCGGCCAGCAGCACGCTGAGGTCGGGCGCCTGCACGCCGCGGCGCTGCAGTTCGCTGGAGGTCGAATCGAGTTCCCAGTGCACCTCCAGCGCGCCCAGCGAGCGCGCTGGCGAACGCGGCAACGCGGCGCGGATCTGCGCGACGTCGAGCATCTGCAGCGGCCACGGCA
>JAJXTX010000180.1:0-3540 GCA_021783385.1 Pseudomonadota bacterium | reverse complement strand
CCGGCGACGCCGGCCCGGCGCCCCGGCCCGCGCATCAGTCGCACCTCGGCTGGCAGTCGCTGCTGCCCGGATCGATCCAGTAGGCAGGTTTCATCGCGCGCAGGTCCGGGCTTCTGCATGGTTGCAGGCTGCCACCGAGCACCGCGCCGCGGTCAGACCGGCGTCAGCTGCACGCTGAAGCGCGCGCCGCCGAACTCCGGCGAGCGGTCGACCACCAGTTCGCCCCGATACGCATGCACGATGTCCTGCACGATCGACAGGCCGATGCCGTGGCCCTGGACGCGCTCGTCGCCGCGCACGCCGCGCTGCAGCACCTTCTCGATCTGATCCGCCGCGATGCCCGGGCCATCGTCCTCCACGCTGAGGCGCAAACCCGGTCGCTGGCGACCACCCGAAGGTTCGATCTTCACTACCAGCAGCACGCGATGGCTGGCCCACTTGAAGGCGTTTTCCAGCAGGTTGCCCATCAGCTCCAGCAGATCGCCCTGCTCGCCGTAGAACACCGCATCGTCGTCGATGTCGAATTCGCACAGCACGTTCTTGGCGGCGTAAACCTTCTCCAGGCTCTGCACCAGATCCTCGGCGTGACCGGCGATCGGCACCGCGCTGGCGAACGTCTGCCGCCCCGAGGTGGCGGCGCGCGACAGCTGATAGGCGACCAGCTCGTCCATGCGCCGCACCTGATCGAGCACGCCGCTGCGACGCGGCAAGTCATCGGCGGATACCGACTCCAGCTGCGAGCGGATCACCGCCAGCGGCGTCTTCAGGCTGTGCGCCAGATCGGCCAGCGTGTGCCGGTAGCGGGTGCGCTGCTCGCGCTCGTTGTCGATGAACGCGTTGATGCGTTCGGTCAGTCCGGTCAGCTCCAGCGGGTATTGACTGTCCAGCCGTTCGCTGTCGCCGCGCTCGACCCGGCTCATGTCGCTGGCCACCTTGCGCAGCGGGGTCAGGCTCCAGCGCAGCAGCAGCAGCTGCAGCACAATCAGCATCACGCCGAGAATCGACAGCCAGATCACCAGCGTGCGCCGATACACCGCGTTGTCGCCCTCGAACTGATCCTCGGTCTGCGCCACCGTCATGGTCAGCGGCACCGATTTCTTCTCCAGCGTGTCCAGCGCCACGCCGTAGCTGAAGTAGTACAGCCGGCCCATGCGCGTATCGACCGGGCCGACGAAGCGGGTCTGGCCCGGCTCCAGCGGCTTCAGGAAATTGAAGTCGCGGCCGATCGCCGAGGACGATTCCCAGTGATAGCCGCGCTCGCCCAGCGCCACCGCGTACAGCCCGGAGCCGGGGCGCGAGAAATTGGGATCGGGCGAAGTGTCCGGCGGCAGCACGCGGCCGTAGCGGTTGACGTCGAAGTTGGTGATGTAGGCGATCGCGAAGTTCTGCAGGCGCTGCTGCAGGCTGCTCAGCGCGCGCTCCTTGTTCGCCTGCGAGAGGGTGAGGCCGACCAGCCCCAGGAAACCCGCCAGCACGAACCCGGTCGCTACCGCCGCGCGCGCCGCCAGTGACAGCGGGCGGCGCGACGCAGCGTCACTCGTCGTCGCCGTCGGTGCGCGGGATGGCAAAGCGGTATCCGCGCCCACGCACGGTCTCGATGGGTTTGAGGGTGCCTTCCGGATCGAGCTTGCGCCGCAGACGGCCGATGAACACCTCCAGCACATTGGAGTCGCGGTCGAAATCCTGCTGGTAGATGTGCTCGGTGAGGTCGGCCTTGGAGACCAGCTCGCCGGCATGCAGCATCAGGTATTCCAGGACCTTGTACTCATAGCTGGTGAGGTCGACCAGCTTGCCCTCCACGGTGACCGTCTGCGCCGTGGTGTCCAGCTTGATCATGCCGCAAGCCAGGATCGGCTTGGACCAGCCGCTGGCGCGGCGCACCAGCGCGTTGATGCGCGCCAGCAGCTCCTCGACATGGAAGGGCTTGACCAGATAGTCGTCCGCGCCGTACTTCAGCCCCTCGACCTTGTCCTGCCAGCTGCCGCGCGCGGTCAGGATCAGGATCGGGTAGCGCTGGCCGTGTTCGCGCAGCGCCTTGACCAGCTCCATGCCGGACATCTTCGGCAGGCCCAGGTCAATGATCGCCAGATCGAACGGCACTTCACGGCCGAGGTAGATGCCCTCCTCGCCATCCTGCGCCGCATCCACCGCAAAACCGTCCCGCTTCAGGCGCGCCGCCAGCGTCTCGCGCAGCGGCGCCTCGTCCTCCACCAACAGGATGCGCATCAGTGTCTCTCCTTGCGGTCCGCGGTTCGGGCGGACGGATTCTTGTTTGAATGTGTGTAAGGCGGATTCTTGCTCGCCTCGGAGGAAATCGCCATCACCCGCACGTGCCCCTCCGGCGTGAGCACTTTGATGCGGTACTCCAGCCGGCGCCCGAAGCTGCGCTGCTCGGCCGACAGTATCGTGCCGCCGGTCTCCTGCTGTACCCGCTGCACTGCCTGATCGAGAGTCACCGCCGACTGCGCCGACGCCGTCAGCGCGAGGCCAAGCCCTGGCAATGCCAGCAGAAACCGAATGAAGCTTTTGTTGATGGGCATGAGTGGGCGTTCCGTTCAGCGCTCGCCGAAAGACCCAGCTTGAGCAATCAGGGCTGAATACTGACCGGATGGCGGGCGGCTGTCACGCCGCCACCGGACATGCCGCCAGCGCCTGCTCGATCAACGCCCAGCCGGCGCCGGGCAGATGCGCGCCCTCGCTGATCGTGCGGCGGAAGGCGCGTGCGCCGGGCTCGCCCTGATACAGCCCCAGCAGATGCCGGCTGATGTGCTTGAGCGCCGTGCCGCGCGCCAGCTCGGCCTCCACGTAAGGTTGCAGATGCCGCAGCACCTCGTGGCGCGGCGGCAGCGGCGCGCCATGCAGCGCCGCCTCGATCTGCGCCAGCAGGTAGGGATCGTGATACGCCGCCCGGCCCAGCATCACGCCGTCCAGCTGCGCCAGATGCGCCTGCACCTGCGCGACCGTGGTGATGCCGCCGTTGATCACCACCAGCAGCTGCGGAAACTCGCGCTTGAGCCGGTACACCCGCGCATAGTCCAGCGGCGGAATCTCCCGGTTTTCCTTGGGCGACAAGCCCTGCAGCCAGGCTTTGCGCGCGTGCACCGCCAGCACCCCGACGCCGGCTTCCAGCATCGTCTCCGTGAAATGCTGCAGGTCGGCATAATCGTCCTGATCGTCCACGCCGATGCGGCATTTCACCGTCACCGGCACGCTCACCGCGTCGCGCATCGCGCGCACGCAGTCGCCGACCAGCGCCGGCTCAAGCATCAGGCACGCGCCGAAGCGCCCGGACTGCACCCGATCCGAAGGGCAGCCGACGTTGAGATTGATCTCGTCGTAGCCGGCCGCGGCGCCCAGACGCGCCGCCTGCGCCAGCTCGTGCGGGTCGCTGCCGCCCAGCTGCAGCGCCAGCGGGTGCTCCTGCTGGCTGTGCTCCAGCAGACGGATCTGCCCGCCGCGCACCAGCGCCGCGCTGGTCACCATCTCGCTATACAGCCGCGCCCGCGGCGAAAGCAGCCGGTGGAAATAGCGACAGTGACG
>JAJXTX010000179.1 GCA_021783385.1 Pseudomonadota bacterium | reverse complement strand
TGCGCTGTACCTTGCAGCGCAACATGCCGGCCTGTTATCAAGCGCGGTCTTGTTTGCCCGATGGCGTGTCTGTTCGCCCCTTGGCCTGCCGTCGTCCAGCCCAGTTCCCCACTCCGGAGTGCGTCGTGACCATCGCCGCCAAGTTTGAAATCGAATACCTGCAATACCTCGACGCCGAGGGCAGGCAGGTCCGTGACGATCTGCCCGAGTTCGCCAAGGATCTCGACCACATGGTCGAGCTGTACAAGCTGATGCTGTCGACCCGCGTGTTCGACGCCAAGTCGATCGCGCTGCAGCGCACCGGCAAGCTCGGCACCTACGCCAGCTGTCTCGGCCACGAGGCGGCGCATGTCGGCATCGGCAGCGCGATGAAACCCGAAGACGTGCTGGCGGTGAGCTACCGCGAATACGGCGCCCAGCTCTACCGCGGCGTGCAGCCGCGCGAGGTGTACATGTACTGGGGCGGCGACGAGCGTGGCAACGATTATCAGAAGGAACCGGCGCGGCACGACTTCGCCTGGTCGGTGCCGATCGCCACGCAGTGCCTGCATGCGGCCGGCACCGCGCTGGCGTTCAAGATCCGCGGCGAGAAGCGCGTGGCCGTGTGCACCATCGGCGACGGCGGCTCGTCCAAGGGCGACTTCTACGGCGCGATCAACATCGCCGGCGCGCAGAACCTGCCGCTGGTGGCGGTGATCGTCAACAACCAGTGGGCGATCTCGGTGCCGCGCAAGATCCAGTCCGGCGCGCCCACGCTGGCGCAGAAGGGCATCGCCGCGGGCCTTTACTGCATCCAGGTCGACGGCAACGACATCATCGCCGTGCGCAAGGCGATGGAAGATGCGCTGGAGCGCGCCCGCAGCGGCCACGGCGGCAGCGTGATCGAGGCGGTCACGTATCGCCTTGGCGATCACACCACCGCCGACGACGCGCGCCGCTACCGCGGCGAGCAGGAGGTGAAGGACGGCTGGGCGAAGGAGCCGATGAAGCGCCTGCGCAACTGGCTGGTGGCGAAGAAAGTCTGGGACGACGCGAAAGAGGAAGCCTGGAAGGCCGAGTGCGACGAGTGGATGGACAACGAGGTGAACGCCTACCTCGAGACCAAGACCCAGCCGGTCTCGGCGATGTTCGACTACATCTTCGCCGAAGTCCCGGCCGACCTCGCCAAACAGCGCGACTACGTCCTCTCGCTTGAAAACAAGGCCCACTGAGTCATGGCACAGATCACTCTCATCGAAGCGGTAACCCAGGCACTCGCCTACGAGATGGCACACGACGACAGCGTCGTGGTGCTGGGCGAGGACGTCGGCCTCAACGGCGGCGTGTTCCGCGCCACCCAGGGCCTGCAGGAAAAATTCGGCGAGCTGCGCGTGCTCGACACGCCGCTGGACGAGACCACCATCGCCGGCGTCACCGTCGGCCTCGCCGCGGCCGGCATGAAGCCTGTCGCCGAGGCGCAGTTCGAAGGCTTCATCTATCCGATGATGGAGCAGATCGCCTGCCACGCCGCGCGCATGCGCAACCGCACGCGCGGCCGCATCACGGTGCCGGCGGTGTTCCGCGCGCCGTGGGGCGGCGGCATCCGCGCGCCGGAGCACCACTCCGAGGCGAACGAGCACCTGTTCACCAACATCCCCGGCCTGCGCGTGGTGATGCCGTCCTCGCCCGCGCGCGCCTACGGCCTGCTGCTGGCAGCCATCCGCGATCCCGATCCGGTGATGTTCTTCGAGCCCAAGCGCATCTATCGCCAGTACAAGGAAGAGGTGCCGGACGACGGCGAAGCGCTGCCGCTGGACGTGTGCTTCGTGCTGCGCGACGGCACCGACGTGACCCTGGTGACCTGGGGCGCGCAGGTGAAGGAGACGCTGGAGGCCGCCGACGAGCTGGCCAGGGCCGGCATCAGCGCCGAGGTGATCGACGTCGCCACGCTGACCCCGCTGGACTTCGACACCATCGCCGAGTCGGTGCAGAAAACCGGCCGCTGCGTGATCGTGCACGAGGCGCCCAAGACCGCCGGCTTCGGCGCCGAGATCGCCGCACGGCTGGCCGAGGAGTGCATGTACGACCTGCTGGCGCCGGTCGAGCGCGTCACCGGCTTCGACACCCACATCCCGCTGTTCCGCCTGGAAATGAAATACCTGCCCAGCGTCGAGCGCGTCGTCGACGCCGCCAGGCGCACGCTGGCGGCGTCATAATCAGCGACGGCATGCCGCGCAGGATCGGCACTGCCCGCCGCACCACCGCAGATGGCCGCGCTAGCAAGACCTGAGCAAGAGCCGGCGGGCAGTGCCCGCCCTACAACACGGATCCGATCCCATGGCTGATATCAAGACGTTCTACCTGCCCGACCTGGGCGAAGGCCTGCCCGACGCCACCGTGGTCGAGTGGCACGTGAAAGTGGGCGACAGCATCAAGCTCGACGCCCCGCTGTGCTCGATGGAGACCGCCAAGGCGGTGGTTGACGTGCCCTCGCCGTACACCGGCAAGGTCACCAGGCTGCACGGCGCCGCCGGCGACATCATCGAGACCGGCGCCGCGCTGGCCGACTTCGAGCCCGACCCGAACGCCAAGCAGCGCGCCGAAGCCGAATCCACCGGCCACCATCACGGCCCGAAGAAAATCGAGGCACCGGCCCCGGCACCCGCAGTCACTACCGCGGATCGCGAAGACGAAGGCACCGTGGTCGGCGCGATGGTCAGCAGCAACGCCGTGCACGTCGAACAGGCTGCCAGCATCGGCGGCGTCAAGGCGGTGCCCGCGGTGCGCGCGCTGGCGAAGAAAATGAAGATCGACCTGACCCGCGTGCGCCCCAGCGGCGCCGACGGCGTGGTGACGATGCAGGACGTGAAGGATGCCGCCGAGAAGGGCTCGGCCGCGCTCGGCGCAGCACCTGCACGCGCCGTCCCGGCCTCGGCCGGTCGTCACCTCGCACCGGAGTTGCCGCCGCCGGAACCGTCCCGCACCGCCACCTCGCTCGCCGGCAAGCCGGTGCGCACCGCGTCGCCGTCGCAGACCGCCAGCGGCCAGCCCGAGCAGCTGAAGGGCGTGCGCCGCAACATGGCCCGCGTGATGGCCGACGCCCATGCGCAGGTGGTGCCGACCACGTTGGTTGACGACGCCGACCTGCATGTATGGATCGGCAAGCAGGACATCACCGCGCGGCTGATCCGCGCGATCGTGTCCGCCTGCAAGAGCGTGCCGGCATTGAACGCCTGGTTCGACGGCAAGAACCTCAGCCGCACCCTCCACCCGCACGTCGACATCGGCATCGCGGTGGACACCGACGACGGCCTGTTCGTGCCGGCCCTGCGCAACGCCGACATGCTCGATGCGGCCGGTGTGCGCGGCGCGATCAAGCGGCTGCGGACGCAGGTCGAGGACCGCAGCATCCCGGCCTCGGAGCTGTCGGGCTACACCATCAGCCTCAGCAACTTCGGCATGTTCGCCGGCCGTTACGCCACCCCCGTGGTGGTGCCGCCGACCGTCGCCATCATCGGCGCCGGCAAGCTCAGCCACGACGTGGTGGCGGTGATGGGCGGCATCGAAGTGCACCGGCGACTGCCGCTGTCGCTGACCTTCGACCACCGCGCCGCCACCGGCGGCGAGGCCGCGCGTTTCCTCAAGGCGATGCTCGACGATCTGGCGCTGCCGCACTGAGCTGACTGAAGCGCATGCAAGCCGGGGCGCCGCGTGCGCCCCGGTTTTTTTTGGCCCAGCTTTCAGTAATCGCGCACGTCGAGCATCACGCAGCAGCGCGCGCGGTATTCGACGGGTGAAGCGGGCCATGCGACCGCATCGAGCGCCAGCGTGCCGGCGGTCCACGGCTCGTTGTCGAGCGATGCCTCGCAACGCAGTTCGCCGTGGCTGCCGTGCACGTGCACCAGCCGCAGCCAGTGCAGTTCCGGCGTCAGCGACTCGCGCTTCAGCGCCGTTTCGATCGACTCCAGCGCGGCAGCCGGCATCGGCAGATCCAGCGGATCGGCGCCGCGCACGGTGAACGGACCGATGAACACGTCCCACGTGCGCACGCCGGTGTCCCACCCGGTGATCTGCATCTTGCGATCGTCGGTGACGTACCAGCAGGCGGCGAGCAGCAGGTGGAACAGGTTGTGCTCGAAGGCCGCCAGCGCGTCGCGGCAGCCGGCGCCGCCCTCGCCGTGGCCGGCGAAGCTCTCCTCGATCCGGCGCTCCTCGCTCAGCACCACGTCGACATCCAGCCGACCGGGCGCACCGGCCGCGCCCGCGTGCCACTGCGCGCGGATCGCCGGAAAATCGTCGTCGGTGACCAGCCAGCCGTCTTCGTCCGGCTGCAGTTCGACGTCGTGGCGCTCGAACAGCCGCAGCAGGTATTTCTGTAGCGCCGCACTATCCATGCACATCCTCGGTCTTGATGGGCGTCGAGTCGCTTCATCCGTTCGGCCTGAGCGTAGCGCAGCGAAGTCGAAGGGCATCCCTGGGCTGTCACTCGGCGTTGCAGCCCTTCGACTTTGGCCCTTCGGGCCTACGCTCAGGGTGAACGGTCGGGAGGCTCCCGGTTTTCCGGAGGATTCGACCCAGGCAGCTCGCGCCACGTCAGGTACATGCGCAGGTCGAACTCGCGTTGATGGTAGTCCGGCAGCATGTGCTGGCACAGCTGGTAGAACGCCTTGTTGTGATCGAGTTCCTTCAGGTGTGCCAGCTCGTGCACCACGATCATCTGCAGGAATTCCGGCGCCGCCGCCTTGAACAGCGCGGCCACGCGGATCTCCTTCTTCGCCTTGAGCCGGCTGCCCTGCACGCGCGAGATCGCCGTGTGCAGGCCCAGCGCGCGCTGCACCACGTCGAGCTTGCTGTCGTACAGCACCTTGTCGATGCCCGGGGCGTTCTTCAGGTGCTGCTGCTTGAGTTCCATGGTGTACGCGTACAGCGCCTTGTCGCTCTGCACCGCGTGGCGCGATGGATAGCGCGTGGCCAGGTGATCACCCAGGCGGTCGCTGGCGATCAGCTGGCGCACCTGGTCCTGCAGCGCCGGCGCATAACCCTGCAGGTAACGCAGCGGCGACTCAGTCACGCCGTCGCCAGATCCGCTGGCGCAGCAGCAGCGCCAGCAGCAGCACGCCGGCAAAACCGCCGTAGCCGTACAGCGCGGGCAGCACCTGTTGCCAGATCGCGCCACTGGCGGGACCGAACTGGCCGGGCAGCGGCAGCGCGGCGCGGTCGAAGCCCCAGCGCGCGCCCTGCACCGTGAGGATCGCCGCCAGTGCCAGCGCCAGCAGATCGAACAGACGCCGGCGCGCGGTCGACGGCAGCTGCTTCGGATACGCCCAGTAGGCCCAGCCGAGTATCAGCAGCCAGGGCGCGAGCAACAGCA
>JAJXTX010000178.1 GCA_021783385.1 Pseudomonadota bacterium | reverse complement strand
GTGTCGCCCTGCGCGCGGGCGATCCGCTCGGCCTTGTAGCCCTCTGCCTGCTGCGCGATCACCGCCGCCTCGCCACGCGCCACCGGGATCACCTTGTTGGCATACGCCAGCGCACCGTTCTCGATGCTCTGCTTGTCCTCGCGGGCCTTGTTGACGTCGTCGAAGGCGTCCTTCACCTCTTTCGGCGGCGACACGTTCTGGAAGCTGACCTCGGTCACGCGCAGGCCGGCGTCGTAGCCGTCCAGCGTCTTCTGCAGCACCTGCTGCGCCTGGTTGACCAGGTTGGCACCGGCGGCGGAGAGGATCTGGTCCATGTCGCTGCCACCGATCACGCCACGCACTGCCGCTTCGGCGGCGGCCTGGATGGTGCCGTCGGGGTCGTTCAGCGAGAACAGGTATTTGCGCGCATCGTCCACCTGGTACTGCACGGTGAAGTCCACGGTGATGATGTTCTCGTCGCGGGTCAGCATGCTGACCTTGTCGTTGACCGAGCGCACCCGCGTCGCCTCGACTTTGTCGACCGATTCGATCGGCTGCGGCAGCTTGAAGTGGAAGCCCGGCCCCAGCGTGCGCGAATACTGGCCGAAGCGCAGCACCACGCCGACCTGGCGCGCGTTGATGATGGTGTAGCTGCTCAGCAGCAGGCCGACCAGCACCAGCACCAGCAGTCCGGTGAGGATGCTGCCGGGTCCCTGCCCCAGCTTGCGCAGGCGCGAGGTGAGGTTCTTCAGCAAGTCGGCCAGCGGCAGCTTGCTGCCGGGCTGGCGATTCTTGCCCCATGGATCACGTTGCCCGTTGCCGGGTTCATTCCAAGCCACTATCAGTCTCCTTGGGGCCGCCGGGAGGCCGGCAGCCAGGGCCGGGACGCGCGTTGAGCGGGATGAAACATCAGATCGGGCCAAAGCTGCCGGGGCCGCGTGCCGCACGATGGATCGTGCGGGCACAAACGCCAAGGATTCTAGCAGAGCAAAACGAAATCGTGCTCAGCGCAGAAGCGTCAGCCGGGCGGCGCGAGCAGTTCGCGCAGCAGCCCGGTTTCGACGGCATCGTCGCCGCTGAGCGGTGCGATCACGCTGCGCGGCGCGTCGATGCGCAGCTGCCAGCCGTGTTCGTCCACCGTCTCGCCGCTGATCGCGCCGGCCGCCCTCAGCCGTGCGTGCAGCCGGCCGGCCGACAGCGGCAGCAGCAGGTTCGACTGCACCCGCTCGCCGCCGAGCAGTTCGCCCAGCGCCTGGCGCAGCAGGTCCAGGCCTGCGCCGGTGGCTGCGGACAACCAGACCCGCACCGGCTTGCCGTCGGCGCCGCGATCGATCCGCGGCGCGATGCCGGCTGACGACGGGCAGGCCCCGGCCGCCTCGGCGTGAGCTTCGCCCACCGGCGCCGCAGCCTGTGCCAGGTCGATCTTGTTCATGATGCGCAGCTGCGGCAGGTCGCCAGCGTCGATCTCGTCGAGCACGGTGTCGACCACGTGATGCAGGCGTTCACGCTCCTCGTCGGCGGCGTCACTGACGTGCAGCAGCAGGTCGGCGTCGCGCGCCTCAGCCAGGGTGGCGCGGAAAGCCGCCACCAGATCGTGTGGGAGCTCACGGATGAAACCCACCGTATCGGCCAGCACCGCCGGGCCGCAGCTGAGCCCTTCCAGCTTGCGCACGGTGGGATCGAGCGTGGCAAACAGCAGGTCGGCAGCGAACACCTCGCCGGTGGTCAGGGCGTTGAACAGGGTCGACTTGCCGGCATTGGTATAGCCGACCAGCGCCACTCGCGGCACCGTGTTGCGCAACCGCGCGCGCCGCTGCTGGCCGCGCTGGGTCTGTACCTTCTGCAGCCGCTTGGTCAGCATCTTGACGCGCTCGCCGAGCAGGCGGCGGTCGAGTTCGAGCTGGGTTTCACCCGGGCCACGGTTGCCGATCATGCCGCCGCGCTGCGCATCCAGATGGGTCCAGCCACGCACCAGCCGGGTCGCAATGTGCTTGAGCTGGGCCAGTTCCACTTCGAGCTTGCCCTCGTGCGAACGGGCGCGCTGGGCGAAGATGTCCAGGATCAGGCCGGCGCGGTCGACCACGCGGATGCCGATCTGCTTTTCCAGGTTGCGCTCCTGCACCGGCGTCAGCAGATGGTCGACCAGCACCACGTCGGCGCCCAGCGCACGCGCCATCTCGGCCACTTCCTCGGTCTTGCCGGTTCCGATGTAATAGCGCGGATTGGGATCCTCGACCCGCGCCGTGATCACCCCGAGCACCTCGGCGCCGGCAGAGCGCACCAGTTCGGCGAATTCCTCCGCGCGGCGGGTGGCGTCGCCCTCGCCGCGCGAGTGCGGCAGCACCAGCACGGCGCGGTCGCCTTTCTTCTCTCTGTCAAACACGGGTGGTCATGGCCTGTGAGGAACCTGTCCACTTCATGCGGGCGAACGCGCCTTCAATCAAGCTTCGGCGTCGGTCGCCGCAGCCGGCGGATCCACGAGGCCTTCGTGGTCGTCATGACCATTGCCGATGCGCACGTTGCGGCTGGGCACCACGGTGGAGATAGCGTGCTTGTAGACCATCTGGCTGACCTGGTTGCGCAGCAGCACCACGAACTGGTCGAACGACTCGACTGTCCCCTGCAGCTTGATGCCGTTGACCAGATAGATGGCCACCGGCACGCGCTCGCGCCGCAGCGCGTTGAGAAACGGATCCTGCAACGATTGTCCCTTGGACATTTCTTGTTCTCCCCTTGCGACGTTCAGGACCGGGAAAAAACGCCGCAGGCGCCCCGGCCCAACATGTCCGGGATGTTAGCTGCTTTCAAAGAGTGGTTGAAAGGGGAAGAAAGCGGCTTGACCGGCGCCTGCGTGACGGCGGCCACAGGTTCGGCCCGGGCCTACCGCTGGCCGTGCGCGCCCAGGAACAGCCGCAGCGCCTCGGCGGCCGAGGCCAGCAGCTGCGGATGATCCGGATCAAGCAGACGCGCACCGACGTCGCTGCGCAGCCAGGTGATCTGCCGCTTCGCCAGTTGGCGGGTGGCGAAGATGCCGCGCTCGCGCATGCCGGCCGCGTCGATCAGACCGTCCAGATGCTGCCACGCCTGGCGGTAGCCGACCGCGCGGATCGCCGGCAACTCCGCATGCAAGTCGCCCCGCGCGCGCAGGGCGCGCACCTCGTCCAGCAGCCCCGCCGCCAGCATCGCGTCGAAACGCTGCGCGATGCGCTGGTGCAGCACGCTGCGCTCGGTCGGCAGCAGCGCCAGCTTGAGCACGCGCCAGGGAAACGGCGCGCCGCTGCGATGCTGCTGCGCGGACAGCGGGTGGCCGGTCAGCTCGATCACCTCCAGCGCACGCTGCAGGCGCTGCGCGTCGTTGCAGCCGATCGCCCGCGCGGCGACTGGATCCAGCCGCGCCAGTCGCGCATGCAGGGCCGGCCAGCCCAGCCGCTGCGCCTCGGCATGCAGCCGCTCGCGGATCGCCGGATCGGCCGGCGGCAGCCCGGAAAGCCCAAGCTGCAGGGCCCGAAAATACAGCCCGGTGCCACCCACCAGCAGCGGCACCCTGCCCTGTGCGCTGATCTGCTGCATCACCGCTACGGCGTCACTGCAGAAATCGGCGGCGGAATACGGCTGCGCCGGGTCGCGAATGTCGACCAGCGCATGCGGATGGCGCGCCAGTGTGTCCGCGTCCGGCTTGGCGGTGCCGATGTCCATGCCGCGATAGACCAGCGCCGAGTCGACGCTGATCAGCTCCAGCGGAAACTGCTCACGCAGCGCGCAGGCCAGCGCGGTCTTGCCGGAGGCGGTCGGGCCGGTCAGGAACAGGGCAAGCGGTCGCTGGTCGGATGGCATCAGGCATTGTAGGACGCGAGCGCCGCGGCTGGCGGAGTGACGCCTCGCCCGGCGCGGACTGCAAACGACCGCCCTGACGTCTGGCAGAAACGCATGAACACGCCACCTTCGCCGGTATTCACCTGCGTCACGGGTCGGCAGTCGGTCATGCCTGCAGCATCGCGATGGCACGGATATTCAAGGCAGCCATCAAGGCAGCCGGCACGATGGGGAAACCAGCACAGCTCAAGGCCGCCGGACGCACCTTGCCGCGAGGATGGGCGACCTCCCGTCTTGGTGACATCCCGCCCTCGCCGCAGGGGAATCTTCGCCATGAGCCGCCGATCGATCTGGCACGAGAACAAATTCGGTTTCCGACTCCCCGTCTGCATCATCAGCCTGTTGTTCTCGATCATTTGCCGCAGAAAGTTCTGGCCACTGCCTCGTCACGGGGCTGCCAGCGTCGGCACCGAGCCGATCGGCACCTCGGGCACACTTGCGCCTGCTCTCGGTTGCTGAATGCGCGGTACGCCACGAGTGCCATCCGGGCGTCTTATAATCGGTTCTTCCCCCCGCCCGGACTCACCATGCCGCAGATGATGAAAGCGCTGGTCAAGCGCAAGCCCGAGCAGGGCATCTGGATGGAACAGGTGCCACTGCCGGAAGTCGGCCCCAACGAGGTGCTGATCAAGATCGAGAAAACCGCGATCTGCGGCACCGACCTGCATATCTACAAGTGGGACGAGTGGAGCCAGCGCACGATCACCCCCGGCCTCACCATCGGCCACGAGTTCGTCGGCCGCATCGTCGAAATCGGCCCGGGCGTGACCGGCTACAAGGTCGGCGATCGCGTCTCCGCCGAGGGCCACATCGTCTGCGGGCACTGTCGCAACTGCCGTGCCGGACGCCAGCACCTGTGCCCGAACACCGTCGGCATCGGCGTGAACCGCAACGGCGCCTTCGCCGAATACATGAGCATGCCGGCCTCCAACCTGTGGCCGATCCCGGACCAGATTCCGTCCGAATTGGCAGCGTTCTTCGACCCCTACGGCAACGCCGCGCATTGCGCGCTGGAGTTCGACCTGATCGGCGAGGACGTGCTGATCACCGGCGCCGGCCCGATCGGCATCATCGCCGCCGGCATCTGCAAGCACATCGGCGCGCGCAACGTGGTAGTCACCGACGTCAACGACTACCGCCTCAAGCTGGCCGCCGACATGGGTGCCACGCGGGTGGTGAATGTCTCCAAGCAGTCGCTGAAGGACACCGTGAAGGACCTGCACATCGAGGGCTTCGACGTGGGCCTGGAGATGAGTGGCAACCCGCGTGCGTTCGCCGACATGCTCGACTGCATGTACCACGGCGGCAAGATCGCCATGCTCGGCATCATGCCGCGCGGCGCGGGCATCGACTGGGACAAGGTGATCTTCAAGGGCCTCACCCTGCAGGGCATCTACGGTCGGCGCATGTACGAGACCTGGTACAAGATGACGCAGATGGTGCTGACCGGCTTCCCGCTGCAGAAGGTGCTGACCCACCAGATCGCGATCGACGATTTCCAGAAGGGTTTCGA
>JAJXTX010000177.1:4194-5402 GCA_021783385.1 Pseudomonadota bacterium | reverse complement strand
CCCAGCGCGTGCGCCTGGGCTTCGCCAAACACCAGGTAGGCACGCGCCTCGGGCACCGGGGCCGCCAGCTGGCCGCCGCTGACGCTGACACGCGCGGCGCGCGCCAGCCGCGCACCGGCAGCGGTGAGCGCGCGTCCGAGCAGATCCAGCTCGCGTGTGCTGCAGCCTGCGGGCAACACCACCACGCAGGCGACTGCGTCAGCGCTGTCACCTGCCTCGGCAGCGACCGCCGCGCCACCGGGCAGCGTGCGGCGCACCCAAGGCGTCACGCCCAGCGCGCGCAGCACGCGGCTGCGGTGATCGGGCCCGACCGGCTGGCGCATCGGCCGGCTCATGCGGCGCTGCGCCGCGTGCGACGTCGATGCGTGGCCAGCCCCCACAGCGTCCACACCGGCCCGGACAGCAGGTATACGGAAAAACCCACCAGCAGCACGCGCGCGGCATCCATGATCAGCAGCGCCAGCAGCAGCACGGCCACCACCACCCAGCGGAACGGCACGCGCTGCTGGCTGCCCAGCGGCAGCGACTTGAAGCTGAAGTAGCGGAAGCGGCTGACCATCAGCAGGGCGACCAGCACGGCGACGATCGCGGTGACCATGCTGAATTCGCTGCCGGGCAGTCCGGCCTTGTCCACGCTCCACACGAACGCCATGCACACCGCCGCTGCCGCCGGGCTGGCCAGCCCCTGGAAGTAGCGCTTGTCGGCCACCCCCACCTGGGTGTTGAAGCGCGCCAGCCGCAGCGCCGCGCAGGCAACGTAGATGAACGCCGCCGCCAGACCCAGCTTGCCGAACGGCGGCCCGAAATCCTTCAGCGCGGAGAGCGACCAGTTGTACATCACCAGCGCCGGCGCCAGCCCGAAGCTGAGCAGGTCCGAGAGCGAGTCATACTGCACGCCGAATTCGGTCTGGGTGCCGGTGAGCCTGGCCACGCGGCCGTCCATGCCATCCAGCAGCGCGGCGATGAACACCGCCACGGCCGCATCGGTATAGCGCCCGCCGATGCTGGCGATGATCGCGTAGAAACCCGCGAACATCGCGCCGGTGGTCACCAGGTTCGGCAGCAGGTAAATGCCCCGGTGTCGGGGGGGGCGCACTGGCAGGGGGTCGCTCATCTATCCAGACCGTGACACGATGCGCGCAGTGTAAACCATCGGCCGCTTGAGTCCGGACCGCTGGAGTGATAACAAGGCAGAGTGCCGATTTACC
>JAJXTX010000177.1:0-4094 GCA_021783385.1 Pseudomonadota bacterium | reverse complement strand
CGGGCGCGGCAGGCCGTTACACTTGGCGTCTTTGATCACGCCGGAAACCCTCGCATGCGCCTCAGCCAATTTCACCTGGCCACCGTCAAGGAAGTCCCCGCCGACGCCGAAATCGCCAGCCACCAGCTGATGCTGCGCGCCGGCATGATCCGCCGACTGGCCTCGGGCCTGTACACCTGGTCGCCGCTGGGCCTGCGCGTGCTGCGCAAGGTGGAGGCCATCGTGCGCGAGGAAATGAACCGCGCCGGCGCCATCGAAATGCTGATGCCCTCGATCCAGCCAAAGGAGCTGTGGGAGGAAACCGGGCGCTGGCAGAAGTTCGGCGGCCAGCTGCTGAAGATCAGGGACCGCAAGCAGCAGGAGTTCTGCTACGGCCCCACGCATGAGGAAGTGGTCACCGACTTCGCCCGCAACGAGCTGAAAAGCTACAAGCAGCTGCCGGTCAACTTCTACCAGATCCAGACCAAGTTCCGCGACGAGATTCGCCCGCGCTTCGGCGTGATGCGCGCGCGCGAATTCCTGATGAAGGACGCCTATTCCTTCCACCTCACACAGGAGTCGCTGGCCGAGACCTACCAGGCGATGTACCAGGCCTACACGCGCATTTTCACCCGCCTCGGACTGACCTTCCGCGCGGTGCAGGCCGACACCGGCGCAATCGGCGGCAACGCCAGCCACGAGTTCCAGGTGCTGGCCGATTCGGGCGAGGACGCCATCGTGTTTTCCGACGGCTCCGACTACGCCGCCAATATCGAGAAAGCCGAGGCGCTGGCGCCGACCGGCGAACGCCCCGCCCCGGGCGCCGCGCTGCAGCGGGTCGACACGCCCACCCAGAAAACCATCGCCGAGGTTTCCGCGCTGCTGCAGGTGACGCCGCGGCAGTGCGTGAAGACGCTGCTGGTGCGCGGCCGCGACGGGCTGGTGGCGCTGTGCCTGCGCGGCGATCACGAAATCAACGAGGTGAAGGCCGGCAAGCTGGCCGAGCTGCCGGACGAATCGGTGCTGGCCAGCGAGGAGGAGATCCTCGCCGTCTGCGGCACCCGGCCCGGCTTCATCGGCCCGGTCGGGCTGCCGCAATCCGTGCCGGTGATCGTCGACCGCGATGCCGCCCTGCTCGCCGACTTCGTCTGCGGCGGCAACGCCGATGGCACGCATTTCACCGGTGCCAACTGGCTGCGCGACGCGCGGATCACCCGCATCGCCGACCTGCGCAGCGTGGTCGAGGGCGATCTCTCGCCCGATGGCCTCGGCGTACTGCACCTTGCGCGCGGCATCGAGGTCGGCCACGTGTTCCAACTCGGCAGCAAATACGCCGAGGCGCTGGATGCCAGCGTGATCGACGACCAGGGCAAGGCGCAGGTGATGC
Organism: Pseudomonadota bacterium; assembly: GCA_021783385.1. Taxonomy (GTDB): domain Bacteria; phylum Pseudomonadota; class Gammaproteobacteria; order Xanthomonadales; family Rhodanobacteraceae; genus Rhodanobacter. Next base: position 2,728 of record JAJXTX010000177.1, on the reverse strand, counting down.
TGATGGGCTGCTACGGCATCGGCGTCAGCCGCATCGTGGCCGCTGCCATCGAACAGCGCCACGACGCCGCCGGCATCCTGTGGCCGCAGGCGATGGCGCCGTGGCAGATCGCGGTATGCGTGATCAATCCCAAAAACCTGCCAACGGTGAGTGCGGTCGCCGAGGCGCTGTACCAGTCGCTCAGCGAGCGCGGCATCGAGGCCGTACTGGACGACCGCGGCTTGCGCCCGGGCGGCATGTTTGCCGACATGGAGCTGATCGGCATACCGCATCGCGTGGTGGTCAGCGAACGCGGCCTGGCCTCTGGCACGCTGGAATACCGCGCCCGCGACCAGGCCGAAAGCCGCGCCCTCAGCGAAGCCGAACTATTCGCACTGCTGGACTGAGCGCACACTGGCATCCATGCAAACAGCCGCCACATGCGGTCGATTGCATGGATGCAGGCCGCCGCAACGCGGCCAGGGGCGCCAGCCGCCTGAACCACGCGGCGTATCCGGATAATGCCCTGAGCGGCCACACCGCGATGGCGCCACGGTTATTGCGGATGTCCCTGCCGCTGTCACCGCAATACTGCCCCGCACGCTTATTCGCAATCGCCGCTGGCGTTATTAACACCACTTTATTTGAAACTGCGGTCAAGCGTCACGATTTCCGCTCTTTACAACGATTCCGTTTATCAGCGAGAATCTTCTCACGATATGTTTCATTCCGTCTGGCCGCGACAACCCATAATAGCCAGGCAGCCGATTAATGCGTCATCCTCCGGAGTCCCACATGGCCGTCGACATCAAGAATCTCAATCACAACCAGCTCAATGATCTGATCAGCAAGGCGCAAATGCGCCAGAACGAATTGCGCAAGGAGAAGGTGGTCAAGCTGCGCGAGAAAGTGCATGCCATGATCAAGGCCGAAGGCTACAGCTTCGATGACATCTTCGGCGGCGCCCGCGGCAAGACCAAGCGCACTGGCGCCCCGGTGGCCCCGAAGTACCGCAATCCGGCCAACCCGGCGCAGACCTGGTCCGGTCGTGGCAAGCGTCCGCACTGGTTCAACGACGCGCTGAAGGCCGGCAAGAAGGAGAAGGATCTGGCGATCTGATCGCCGACCATCGCCAATCATCGCTGCATGAAGACGCCGGCTCACGCCGGCGTTTTTCATGCAGATGCTGCAACTGTCTTCCGCTCCAGGCCACCCGGTTACAGCGATCGCCGCGGGGAAATCAGCAGGTCGCCAAACAGCAGTCCGGCCACCAGCGAAACCAGCAGGGTCAGCAGCAGGATACCGCTGTCCATGCCCAGCGTGGTATCGCGCTCGACCAGAAAGGACATGCTGCGAAAACCCACGCTGCCGGGCACCAGCAGGATAATCCCCGGCTCGCGAATCACGGCGCCCGGCCGCTTGGCCAGCCGCGCATAGAAATTGGCCAGTGCACTGAGCAGAAAACCACCCAGAAACACGCCGAACGGCGCCCCCGGCAGCGTGCCGGAAATCTGACCACCCCAGCGCGTGGCCAGGTATCCGACGATCACCGCGCCCATCACGATCAGCCAGTCACGGCGCGCGGCCCGGAACAGGATCGCAAAGCCGAATGCGCCGACCAGCAGCGCGGGCAGCTCGGTCCAGCCCGGCAGTGGCGGCAGCGCATAATCGCGCGCGTGGATGCCGACCGCGGCGCACAAGCTGGTCGCCGCCACGGTGCCGAAGCTGAGCTTGAGCAGGGTCGAGATGGCGCCACCCATGCGCGCCACGCCGGCGACCAGGTGCTGGCTGGAGATTTCGCGCACCGCGGTGGTCAGCGACATGCCCGGCATCAGCACGATCAGGCTCGCCAGCACCACCGACTTGATCGCCAACGGCACCACGAATGCGCTGACCACGATCGCCACCGCCGTAGCCACCATCGCGCAGATCGCATCGCTGGCGGCGGCCAGCCGCGGCCGGCTGCCGGCCAGCACGGTGATGCTGCCGATGATCAGCCCGATCAGCGCCGCCGTGAGCAGGTCGGGCCACGCGCTGTGCAGGAACAGCGCCACCACGCAGGCGGCGGACAGTCCGTAGGTGGCAATCACCGCCGCCTGCGCGCCGCGGCCGTCCGGGCGTCCCAGCGCGCGCAGGCGACGGAAGCCGTCGCGCAGATCCAGCTCGCCGGCGATCACGCGGTCGGCGATCGCGTCGGCCTCGCACAGGCGCGCCAGATTCACGTCGCCCGGGGCCAGCCGCATCACCTGGGTGGTCTGCGCCACGCCGTCCTCGCCCTGCGCCAGGTCGGCGAAGGAGATGATGATCGCGGTGGGACTCGACCATACGTCGGCAGCCAGCCCCAGCCGCTGCGCCGCGCGCGCGATCGCCAGCTCCAGCCGCGGTGCCGAGGTGCCGTACTGGTGCAGCCGCCGCGCCAGCTCGAGCAAAAACGCAATGCGCGTGTTCAGCGCGGTGGCGGCAAACGGCTGGCCCGCAGACAGTTCGACGGCGCTCATGCCACCGCGCGCACCTGCAGCGTGGTGCCCTCGACCGACACCACCTCCACCGTGGCGCCCAGCGGCAGATCCGGCCCGCTGACCAGCCACTGACCGTCACCCACGCGGGCCTTGCCGCGGCCGTTGACGATCGGCTCGACCAGCTCGTAGCGCTGGCCGATCATCTGCTCGCCGCGCCGGTTCAGCCGCTCGCTGCCGGGTTCGCGCCGCTCCAGCCGCGGCCGCAGCAGGCGCGCGTAGAGCACGCAGGC
>JAJXTX010000015.1:14302-22988 GCA_021783385.1 Pseudomonadota bacterium | reverse complement strand
CGACGCGCTGCGGCGCAAGTTCGCCGCCGATGCGGCGCGCTACGGGCATGCGCAAGTCATCGAGTTCGATCCGCGCGCGCCGGTGTTCGGGCCGCCGGGCTCGGCCGATCGTGTGCTGACCTTCCGCAACGTGCACAACTGGGTGATGGCCGACACCGCGCCGGCGATGTTCAAGGCGTTCCATGCGGTGCTGCGGCCGGGCGGCGTGCTTGGCGTGGTCGATCACCGCGCCGACGCCGATGCGGCGCTGGCGACGGTGACATCCAGCGGCTACCTGCCCACCCGCTACGTGGTGAAACTGGCCACCGACGCCGGCTTCGTGCTGGAGCAGGGCAGCGAGATCAATGCCAACCCCAGGGATACGAAGCACTATCCGAAAGGCGTCTGGACGCTGCCACCCACGCTGGCGCTCGGCCAGCAGGATCGCGCGAAGTATCTGGCGATCGGCGAGTCCGACCGCATGACGCTGCGCTTCGTCAAGCCGCCGGCCGCCGAGCCGGCCAGCCCGCCCCGCTGAGGCGACATGCCACGACGATTGCCATGCTGATCGCCTTCAACAAGCCCTACGGCGTGCTGTGCCAGTTCACCGACGCGGCCGGCCGCCGCACGCTGGCCGATTACGTGCGGCAGACGGACGTCTATGCGGCTGGACGGCTGGATCAGGACAGCGAAGGCCTGCTGCTGCTGACCGATGACGGCCGGCTGGCGCATCGTCTCACCGATCCGCGCCACAAACTGCGCAAGACCTACCTGGTGCAGGTCGAGGGCGTGATCGACGCGGTCGCGCTGCAGGCCCTGCGCGACGGCGTGCGGCTGAAGGACGGCCCGACCCTGCCCGCACTGGCCGAGCCCGCGGAGGAGCCGGAGTGGTTGTGGCCGCGCGATCCGCCGGTGCGCTTTCGCCAGGCGATTCCGACCAGCTGGCTCAGCCTCACGCTGGGCGAGGGACGCAACCGGCAGGTGCGCCGGATGACCGCCGCGGTGGGCTTTCCGACCCTGCGGCTGATCCGCGTGCGGATCGGCGAACACGCGCTGGACGGCCTGGCGCCGGGGCAGCTGCGGCGCATCGCGTAGGCGCCGGCGGCCTAGGCAGGCGGCTTTTCCAGCCGGCGCAGGAACACCGTCATTTCCTTTTCCGCCTGCTTGTCGCCGCGCTGCGCGGCGGCGGCGATGCCGTTGCGCCACGCGTCAGCCGCGGCCTGCGACTGGCCGGCCTGCAGGCAGGCCTTGCCGAGCAGCTTCCATGCGGCCGAATAGCCGGGGTCGAAGGCCAGCGCGCGGCGCAGTTCGTCGATCGCCGCGGCGGCGTCGGCTTCGCCCAGCAGTGCGCTGCCCAACGAAAAGCGCAGCAGCGCGCCATCGCGCGGGCCGCCGCACTGGCTGCGCAAGCGGGCGATCAGGGCGTCGTTCACGGCTGCCCGTGACCGCGCCAGCCGTGAGCGGGATACACCTGGGTCGGCTGCGCCGGCTCCGGCGGCGTATGCCCGTTGTCCAGCGCGGCCAGCGAGGCGGCCGGCCAGATCACGATCCAGGTCGAACGGAACGGCTGCACCAGCAGCGCATAGCGCAGGTCGTTGGCGTCGAGCTTGTCCGGCCGCACCACCACCAGCCCGTCGGGGTGCGCGCGGGCGAAGTTCTGCAGCGCCTGCTCGCCGAACAGCTCGGTGATCGGTGCGCTCAGCCGGCCCTCGAAATGGTACTGGCCCTCGTAGGTGCCGAGCGTGCCGATCGCACGGTGGGCCTGCTCTGCCGCGCTCAGCAAGCGGGCAGCGGGACGCAGATCGAAGCGCGGCCACAGGGTCAGCGTGAACAGCGTATTGAGGGTAAGCGTGCCGATCAGCCCGGCCACCGCCAGCCGGCGCAGTTCGCCGCGCCCGTGCAGCAGCAGCAGGCCGCCGAGCAGCAGAAACACCACGCTGAAGTAGCGGCTGTACGGCGCGACGGTGGCCAGCCATTCGCCGTACTGGTCGCTGCCGTGCGCCAGCAGCGGCAGCACGAACAGGCCCAGCGCAACGCCGATGCCGAGCACGCCCAGCGGCCAGGTGCCGAGCCAGCGCTGCTCGGCCAGCCGCGGATGGCGCTCGCGCAGCACGGCGATCGCGGTGGCCAGCAGCAGCGCCACGCCGCCGAACTCCGGCAACGGGTAATACAGCTGCTTGCCGCTGATCAGCGAGAACACCACGAACACCGGCAGCAGCCAGCACAGCGCAAAGCGCAGCCCCGGTTCCAGCGGACGGCGCAGGCGCGCCAGCGCCACCCACATGCGCGGCCAGCCGCTGAACGGAAACAGCAGCACCGGCAGCCACACCAGATAGAACCACAGCGGTTCCGCGTGGCTCTGCAGATGTTGACCCTTGGCCAGCCCGTCCACCACGCGACCGGCGGTCTGGGTGAAGAACAGTCGCTGGCGGTAGGCCTCGCCGCCGGCAAAGCCGGCCGGCAGCGCCCACGCCAGCAGGATCGCGGCACCCAGCAGCACGGCCAGCGCGCCGCGGCCGTACCAGCGCGCGCGATGCTGACGCGCCCAGTCGTTCCACAGCGGGCCGAGCAGCCACGGAAACAGCACGTGCAGCAGCATCACCGGGCCCTTGGTCAGCATCCCGGCGCCGATGCACAGCCCGAACAGCAGCCAGCGCGGCTCGGTCCGGTGCAGTTTCGGCGTCAGGCACAGCAGCGCCGCCAGCGCGAACACCGCCAGCAGCACGTCGTACATGATCTGCAGGCCGAACAGGAACGCGTAGGCCAGCGCCAGCAGCATCCACGGTGCGGCCCGGGCCAGCCACGGCCGCGCCGGAAACAGTCGCCGCGCCAGCAGCGACAGCAGCACCAGTTGCGTGCCGCCGATCAGCACCTCCAGCACGCGTGGCCACACGTCGCTGACGCCAAACACGAACCAGCCGGCCTGGATCAGCCAGAACAGCAGCGGCGCCTTCTCGCTGTACGGCTCGCCGTTGATGTGCGGCACCAGCCACTGGCCGTGGTTCCACATCTCCCACGCCACCGCCAGCGTGCGGGTGGAATACAGCGGCATCGGCCCGTGCGAGAAGATCGCCAGCAGCGCCACCACCGCCCACAGCGGCAGCCACGGCCACGCGGCGCGCAGGTATTCGGAACGGCGATAGGCGCTGACGGACACAGGCGGACTCGTGGCGGAAGTAGGTTGATTCTAGCCTGCACCACCGGGCGTCACTGTGGCGACCGGTCAGGCGGCCTCAGGCCGGACCCCAGTAGCCGATGCGCCGGCGCAGCCGCAGCTTGCGCCACAGGTTGAGCGGCTTGCGCCGGCGGTTGCGTCCGCCGCCCGCGATGAAGGCGTCGATCGCATCGAGCACCCGCTCGCTGGAACGGCCATCGCGGTACGGATGGATCGCCGCCGCGTGGCTGGCGATTGCCTGCATCAGCGCCGGTGGTCGCGCCAGCGCGCGTTCGATCGCCGGTTCGAACTGCGCCGGATCGTTGATGTCGATCAGCTGCGGTCCGGGACGCCGGTTCCTGAACGTCACCACCGGCTTGCCGGTGAGCAGGAACTCGCTCAGCGCCGAGGAGGTGTCCGAGCACATCAGGTCGACCTGCGGAAACAGCTCAAGAATGTTGTCGTTCTCGGCAAACCGCAGGTAGTCGTTCTGCAGTGCCTTGTAGCGGGCGGTGGTGGCCGGATTCATCTTCGGATGAAAGGTGACGATCCAGCGCCAGCGGCCGTCGCGCGACAGCCGCCGCACCTCCTCATACAGCGTGTCGGCCGCGCTCCACGACGGCGAAAAGGTCGAGTGATACAGGATCACCGGCGGCCGGTGCAGCGGCGGCAGCGGCCCGGCGATGACGCGCAGGAACGAGTCGAGCTTGGGCCAGCCGGTCTCGGTCACCGAAAAATGCCCGAGTCGGGCCGCCACTTCGCCGAATGCCTGCGTGTCGCGCGGTCCGGTGGTGCAGTACAGGTCGAAAAATCCGCGGATATGGATGTGCCGCGGCTTGCCGGCATCGAAGCCGTGGAATACCTCGACCTTCACCCCGGGGAAGAAATGAGGCAGGTGATTGCCCGGCGTCAGCACGGCCAGCGGCTGCCACGCGCGCACCTGCGCCACCGTCAGCAGCCGCTCGTCCTCGCGCAGATCCTCCGCGCCCGGCCCGTCGAAGAACCACGCCGCCTCATCGCCGCGCGCGCGGATCGCTGCCTGCAGCGGCCGCAGGATGGCCAGCGCGTAGCGCTCGGAGCCGTACAGGAGATAGTGCTTGGGCATGACGTGGCTCGGGCGAACGGTGACGGATGGCGACGAAGGATACCGGTCTTGGCGAAACCCTCGCCCTGATTGCTCTCCGCTCAGCGATCGATGCCGTGTTGACGGAGCGCGGCGGCCGCGCGCGCCACCGATTCGGGGTTGTTGACCATCTCGAAATGGCGCATGCGCTTGTACAGCGCGTAACTGGCGGCGGTGTGCGCGATCACGAAGCCGCGCCAGCCGTCCAGAAACGCCAGCCGGAAGACATAGTCCTTGAGGAAGGCGGTGGCGAACACGAACGGCGCCTGCCACATGCGTACCGGCTTGCCCTTCTCCAGCCAGTCGCGGCATTTCAGCTCGGCGTAGCGCAGTACCTTGAGCTGCTTGTGCACCAGGGTCGGGTTGTTGAGGTGATTGAACGGCGCGCGCAGCGTCGGTGCGCTGCCGTCGAAGCGCAGCGATTCGTGCACGCGGGTGTCGCTCCAGCGCGCGCGGTCGCGATGGTACAGGCGCGCCAGCCGCTCGCCCATCGCCGGGCGATACCAGCGCATCGGCCGGCCCATGTAGATCGTGCGGCGGCGCAGGTACGCTGCCGGGGCGTCGCTGGCCATCAGTGCCGGCAGTCGCTGCTGCAGTTCGGCGGCAAGCTCCGGCGTGAGGTATTCGTCCGCATCCAGCACCAGGATCCACGGGTGCCGGCACTGGGTCGTGGCGAAGTTGCGCTGCGCGCCGAAGCCCAGCCAGTCCTGCGCCACCACGCGCGCGCCGTGCGCCTGCGCGACGGCCACCGTGGCGTCGTCGCTGCCGCTGTCCACCACCAGCTTGTCGGCCGCGAACGGCACGCTGTCGAGACAGCGCCCGATGGTGTCGGCCTCGTTGTGGGTGATGACGGCGAGGGTCAGCGGCAGCGTGGGCATGGCGGCGATTCTAGCCGATCCCTCGCGCCGCTCAGGGCGCGCGCCCGCCGGTGTCCGGATTTACCGGAACGTCATCACGCGGATGGCACAATCCCGCGTCGCACCAAGCATGGAAGCCAGCGGGATGAGAGCGGTTGACGAGCACACAGGTATAACCGGACAGATGGATACGCCAACCACCATCACGGTCACTGGCATGCGCCAGCTCTGGGCCGGGCAAACGCCCGCGCATCGGCTGCTCGGCGTGGGCCTCGCCTGGGTGATGCTGGGCATGCTGGTGATGCCGGCGGGCGTCTCGCTCAATCCCAGCCGCGCGTTTCAGCTCAGCCTGCTGCTGTTGCTGTACCTGCCTGCGCTGTGGACGATCGCCACGCACGGCCGGCTGATCCGCCAGCAGCTGTGGCCGCAGTGGTCGTTCCGGGTGTTCCTGCTGCTGCTGGGCTGGGCGCTGCTGTCGCTCGGCTGGGCCGGCCTGAAGCGGCCGGTCGAGGAGGTGGGGCGGGTGCTGGGCGTGGTGCTGTTCGCGCTCGGCTGGTTTGTCTGGGCGGCACCCGACGGCCGGCGCGGGCTGCTGTTGCTGCGCTGCGTCGGCATCGGCATGGCCCTGTGCGCGCTGGCCTTCGGCGTGCCGTTCCTGCTGCACTATCACGCGGGCGACCGCATCGACGGTGAGGGCGTGGTGGCCAATGCCAACTACGCCGCGGCGGCGATGGGCGTGGCCTGCGTGTGGATGGTGCAGCTGCCGCCACCGTCGCGTGGCTGGAACGTCGCCCGCTGGCTGGCGCTGCTGCCGCTGCTGGGTTTCGTGGCGATGTCCGACACGCGCAGCGTGTGGCTGGGCCTGGCCGGCTGTCTGGTGCTGGCGCCGCTGTGGAGCCGCCGGCGCGCCGCACGGGTGATGGCGCTGCTGACCCTGCTTGGCGCGCTGGCGTTGCTGCTGCTGTCGAGCGACCCGCTGGGCGCGCGCGGCCTGTCGCTGCGGCCGCAGATCTTCGCACACGCGCTCGGCATGATCCGGCTGCACCCGTGGCTCGGGCTGGGCCAGGGCGCGCCGTTCCGCTTCGTGGTGGCGGGCGAGCAGTTCACCCACAGCCACAACCTGTTTACCCAGGCGGCAATCGAGCTGGGCCTGCCGGGGCTGCTGCTGACGCTGAGCCTGTGGCTGCTGATCGGCTGGCAGGGCTGGCGCTGGCGCGGCCACGCACAGGGTCGCCTGCTGCTGTCGCTGTGGGTGTTCGCCAGCGTGGTGCTGCAGTTCGACATGCCGCAGCTGCTGGACAGCCCGCGCCCCGGATGGCTGCTGATCTGGCTGCCGTTTGCGCTGGCGCTGGGGCTGGGCGCGCGTGACGGCCGGGACCGGGCGCAGCCGCTGCCGTTACACTGATCGCTGGTGCGTTTCCTGCGGGTGGGGTTCAGATGAGCAGAGTGTTGGTGACCGGCGGCGCCGGCTTTCTCGGCTCGCACCTGTGCGACCGGCTGCTGCGCGATGGCCACGACGTGCTGTGCGTGGACAACTTCTTCACCGGCAGCAAATCCAACGTGGCGCACCTGCGCAGTCACCCGTCGTTCGAGCTGCTGCGCCACGACGTCACGTTTCCGCTGTATGTGGAAGTCGACCGCATCTACAACCTCGCCTGTCCGGCCTCGCCGGTGCATTACCAGCACGACCCGGTGCAGACCACCAAGACCTCGGTGCACGGCGCCATCAACATGCTGGGGCTGGCCAAGCGGGTGCAGGCGCGCATCCTGCAGGCTTCGACCAGCGAGGTCTACGGCGATCCCGAGATCCATCCGCAGACCGAGGACTACTGGGGCAAGGTCAACCCGATCGGCATCCGCAGCTGTTACGACGAGGGCAAGCGTTGCGCCGAGACGCTGTTCTTCGACTACCACCGTCAGCACGGCCTGGATATCAAGGTGGTGCGCATCTTCAACACCTACGGCCCGCGCATGCATCCGAACGACGGTCGCGTGGTGAGCAATTTCATCGTGCAGGCGCTGCGCGGCGAGGACATCACGCTGTACGGCGATGGCAGCCAGACGCGCAGCTTCTGCTACGTCGACGACCTGATCGAGGCGATGGTGCGGATGATGGACACGGCCGCCGGCCTGACCGGGCCGATCAACATCGGCAACCCGCGCGAATTCACCATCCGCGAGCTGGCCGAGCGCGTGCTGGCGCTGGTCGGCGGCACCTCGCAGCTGGTCTATCGGCCGCTGCCGTCGGACGACCCGCGTCAGCGCCAGCCGGACATCACGCAGGCGCGCGCTGTGCTGGGCTGGGAGCCGCGCATCGGCCTGGACGACGGGCTGCGCGAGACGATCGCGTATTTCCGCCGGCTGCTCGGGCGCTGAACATGGCCGCGCCGGCGCAAATCTCGGTGGTGGTCACCAGCTACAACTACCGCGAGTTCGTGATCGAGGCGGTGGACAGCGCGCTGGCGCAGTCGCGGCCGCCGTGCGAGATCGTGGTGGTCGACGACGGCTCCAGCGACGGTTCGGTCGAGCTGCTGCAGGCGCGCTATGCGGCGCAGCCGCTGGTGACGCTGCTGTGCGTCAGCAACGGCGGCCAGCTGTCGGCGTTCCAGCGCGGACTGGCGGCGAGCTGCGGCGAGGTAGTGTGCTTTCTGGATGCGGACGATCGCTGGGCACCGGATTACCTGGAGCGCATCGGTGCGCTGTACGACGCACGCGGCGATGTCGACTTCGTGTTCTCCGATGTGCGCCTGATCGGCAACGAATCCGGCCGCCAGGGCTATGCCGAACAGGCGCAGGATCTGGGCTATACCGTGCTGGCCACCTGGGTGCGCGCGCGCTGGTACGGCGCGCCGACCTCGGCGCTGTCGCTGCGCCGGGCGCTGGCGCTGCGCGTGCTGGACCTGCCGCCCGAGATGCTGGCCAGCTGGCGCATCAGCGCCGACAACTGCCTCGTGTTCGGCGCCAGCGTGCTCGGCGGGCGCAAGTACTTCCTGCCGACCGGCGCGGTCGACTACCGCATCCACGGCCGCAACGGCTGGTGGCACGATCAGGCCAGGGCCGGCCAGTTCCCCGCGCTGTTCCGCTCGCGCAGCCTGATCAACCACTACGCGCAGCGCAGCCATCTCGATGTGCACGCGCTGGAGCTGGCCAAGCCCGAGTTCCTCAGCCGGCCCGCGCCGGATTGGGCGACCGCATGGATGTATGCCGGCATCGCGATGCGCGCGCCGGCGCCGTGGTGGAAGCGCGTCGAGCGCGCCGTGGCGATGCTTCGCCGCGGCCTGCGTGGCAATGGTAGCCGCTGATGCGCGTGTCGCTGGTGGTGCTCACCTACAACTGGCCGGCAGCGCTGGAGCAGGTGCTGCGCAGCGTGGCGCAGCAGACGCGGCGACCGGACGAGGTGCTGGTCGCCGATGATGGCTCGACCGTGGAGACGGCGCAGCTGATCGAGCGCCTCGGCGCCGAGCTGGCGCTGCCGCTGCGCCACCTGTGGCACGAGGATCGCGGCTTTCGCGCCGCACGCAGCCGCAACCGCGGCATTGCCGCCAGCCGCGGTGATTACGTGGTGCTGATCGA
>JAJXTX010000015.1:7386-14202 GCA_021783385.1 Pseudomonadota bacterium | reverse complement strand
AGCGCCTCGGCGCCGAGCTGGCGCTGCCGCTGCGCCACCTGTGGCACGAGGATCGCGGCTTTCGCGCCGCACGCAGCCGCAACCGCGGCATTGCCGCCAGCCGCGGTGATTACGTGGTGCTGATCGACGGCGACATGCTGCTGCACCCGGCATTCATTGCCGACCACCTGGCGTTGGCCAAGCCCGGCTGCTTTCTGCAGGGCGGCCGGCTCAAGGCCACCGCGGCGGAAACCGCGCGCCTGCTCGCCGGTGGCCGGCCGGTGTTCGCGCCATGGATGGCCGGCCACTTCCGCGAGTTCGACGGCACTCGCCGGCTGTACGCGTTTCGCCAGCCCGCGCTGGCGCGCTGGAAGGCGCGCGCGCGCTCGGGCGGTCGCGTGATGAGCTGCAACATGAGCTTCTGGCGCGCCGACCTGCTGCGCGTCAACGGCTTCGACGAGCGCATGGAAGGCTACGGCGCGGAAGACCGCGAGCTGGCCGCGCGGCTGGCCAACGCGGGCGTGCGCCGGCGCCAGCTGAAGTGGGCGGCGCTGGCGGTGCACCTGTGGCACCGCTCGCGCGCGCAGCCGGATGTCGACGACCTGAGCCTGCCCAACAACCGGCTGTTCCATGCGACCCGCACGCAGGGCGTGACGCGCTGCGTGCAGGGTATCGATAGTCACCGGGATCTTCTGCAGGAATGATGCTGTGGTGTTTCGGACGTCTGGACGTCCGGACGGCTATCCTTGTGAAAGATCATCCAGCGCCACGCGCAGGCGCTGCGGCAGCGCGGCGCGCTCGGCGTCGTACCACGCGCGTGCGGCGCGGCCGAGGCGCTCGGCTTCCGCCGCACTCATCTGCAGGCAGGTTTCCACCGCGCGTTCCATCGCGGCGGGTTCGAAATCGTACAGCGTGGCCAGATCCTGCCGGCCGACCGCGCGCGCCGGCACCAGCAGGCCGCGGTCGGCGCCGACCAGCTCGTTCATCGGCTCGGCGTCCAGCGTGATCACCACCGCCGCGCAGCTCATCGCTTCGACCAGATAATGGCCGTAACCCTCCGTCTGCGACGGGCACAGGTGGAAGCGGTGGGCGTTCTGCAGCCGCCGGTAGGCGTCGTCGTCCAGGTGCTCGCGCAGCACGCGCACGTTGGCCGGCAGGCTGCCGAGGTCGGCCTGCCGGCGCCGCCACGCCACGGTGAGCGTGGGCCAGGCGGGGTGCGCAGCCCACAGCTGCAGCAGCGCCGCGGTGCCCTTGTTGCCGCTGCGGCCGGGGCCGTGGAAAAAAGCGTGCCGGCGCTCGACGCCGGCATCGAGCCGGTCCGCGCTGGCGAAGCCGATGTGCCGCGTGGGCACGCCGAGCGCAGCGAACAGCCGCTCGGCGTGATGCGTCTTGGCCCACACTGCATCCATCGCCTGCAGCGCGGCGCGATCGCGCGGCCGGAAATATTCCGGATTCGGAATCAGCACGTTGCGACTGGCGGTGCGGACAAACTCCGGCCGGATCCGCTCCAGCATCAGGTTGAGCTCGAACGACGGTGCCGCGCCCAGCAGACGCAGCCGGGTCAGCCACTCGGCGGCGCGTCCGCGCCGCGGCAGCGCGTTGATGCTGGGTGCGCCACCGGCTTCGCGCAGCGCGGCGGCGAGCAGGTCGAGATCGCGGCTCAGACCCGCGCCGTTGTGCCGCCCCAGCAGCTGGATGCGCGGCGACGTTCGGGTGAGTGGTACGCAGGGCTTCGCCACGCGGCGGCTTCCATCGGCAGGCTGCAACAGCGGTCAGCATAGCGGCACCGGCCGCCGCGTTCGAAAGCCCGGCGGCAGCCGACTCAGCGCCGCTTCTGCAGCACCGCGTAATACATGCCGTCGAGATCGCCGTCGCCGGGCAGGATCTGCCAGCCCACGGTGGCCGGCTGCCCCACCGGCAGGGTGAACGCCGGCGCCTGCGCGTCGGGCTCTGCGGCGAGCAGCTCGGCGACGACCGCCTCATTCTCCGCGCGCAGCACCGAGCAGGTGATGTAGACCAGCCGCCCGCCGGGCGCCAGCAGCGGCCACAGCGCGGAAAGAATGCGCCGCTGCTGCGCGACCATCGCGGCGATGTCGCTTTCGCGCCGGTGCAGGCGCACGTCGGGGCGCCGCCGCAGCACGCCGGTGGCCGAGCACGGCGCGTCGATCAGGATGCGGTCGAACGGCTGGTGCCTCCACCAGCCCGCCGGCGCGCCGGCATCGCCGATCACGATCTTGGCGTCGAGCCGCAGACGCATCAGGTTCTGGCGGATGCGTTCGGCACGTCCGGCGTCGGATTCCAGCGCGGTGAGCTCGATCCGCGCGCGTTCGAGCAGGTGGCAGGCCTTGCCGCCGGGCGCCGCGCAGGCATCGAGCACGCGCAGGCCATCGCCGAGATCGGCCAGGTCGGCAGCCACCTGGGCGGCGCCGTCCTGCACTGCGAAGGCGCCCTCCTCGAAGCCGGGCAGGCGGGTGACGTCGGTGCTGTGCGGCAGCACCAGCGCGTCGGCCAGCCACGGATGCAGCGTGGCGGCGTGGCCGGCTGTCTGCAGCTGCGCCAGCAGCGCGTCGCGATCGCTGCGCGTGCGGTTGACCCGCAGCATCAGCGGCGGCTCGCCGTTGTCGGCGGCCATCACCGCGTCGGCCTGCGCCGGCCAGTCGCGGCGCAGCGCGTCGGCCAGCCAGGTCGGATGCGCGTGACGCGTCGCCGGTCGCGCGTCAAGTGCCGCCAGTCGCGCCTCGCGCTCGCGCTGCCAGCGACGCAGCACGGCGTTGACCAGACCGGCCAGCGCCGGACGCTTGAGCGCGCGGACCGCCTCGACCGTGGCGGCCACCGCGGCATAATCCTGCAGCTGCAGGATCTCCAGCTGCACCAGCCCCAGCACCAGCAGCGCGTGGATCGCCGGGTCCTTGTGGCGCAGCGATTTTTCCAGCAGGCCGTCGATCGCCGCGTCGAAGCGCAGCCACCAGCGCGCACCCTCGCTGAGCAACGCCATCAGCAGCGCGCGATCGCGCGGGTCGTGCAGCTGCGGCGCCTGCCGCGCCATCACGTCACGCAGCGAGGCGCCACGCAGCGCGATCTCGGCCAGCCCCTTGGCGGCCAGCGCGCGGGTATCGGGTTTCATCGGCAGGGTTTCATGGCGCACGCCGCAGTTCGGGACGGGCGTTGAGATAGTCGGACGCGCCGATGCGCTTGCCGCCGGCACGCTGCACCGCGGTGATGCGCAGCGCGCCCTCGCCGCAGGCGACATCGATGCCGTCGCGGCCGGCGGCGAGCACGCTGCCCGGCGTGGCGGCATGCCGGGTCTCGATCGCGCGCGCGGCCCAGATCCGCAGCGGCTCATCCGCGATCGCGCCCTCGGCCACCGGCCACGGGTCGAAGGCGCGCACCTGGCGCTCCAGTTCGGGCGCCGGCCGGGTGAAGTCGAGCCTGGCCTCGGCCTTGTCCAGCTTGTGCGCGTAGGTGATGCCGGCCTCGGCCTGCGCGTGCGCCGGCAGCGGCGCACCGGACTGCAGGTGCGCCAGGCCTTCGCCCAGCACTGCGGCGCCGAGTGCCGCCAGCCGGTCGTGCAGTGAGCCGCCGGTGTCCTCGCGATGGATCGGCGTGCGTCGCTCCAGCAGCACCGGGCCGGTATCCAGGCCCGCTTCCATCTGCATCAGGGCGACGCCGCTCTCGGTATCGCCGGCAAGGATCGCGCGCTGGATCGGCGCCGCGCCGCGCCAGCGCGGCAGCAGGCTGGCATGCACGTTCCAGCCGCCAAACCGCGGCATCGCCAGCACCCGGCGCGGCAGGATCAGGCCGTAGGCAACCACCACCAGCAGATCGGCCGCGTAGTCGGCCAGTGTGCGCTGCGCCGCGGCCGATTTCAGCGATTCCGGCTGCTCGACCGGCAGCCCGGCGGCCAGTGCAGCCTGCTTGACCGGGCTGGGGCAGAGCTTGCGGCCGCGACCGGCCGGCCGGTCGGGCTGGGTGTAGACAGCCACCACGTCGACGCCGCTGGCGAGGCAGGTGGTCAGGCACGGCACGGCGAACTCCGGTGTGCCGGCAAACACCACCCGCAGGTGGTCGCTGCCGGACGTCGACTGGCTCAAGCGGTGGCCGCCTGCTTGCGCTGCTTGTCCAGCCGCTTCAGCAGCAGCGCCCGTTTCAGCGACGACAGGTAGTCGACGAAGACCTTGCCTTCGAGATGATCCATCTCGTGCTGGATGCACACCGCCAGCGGGCCGTCGGCCTCGACCGTGATCTCGCCGCCATGCACGTCCTGCGCGCGCACCCTGACCCGCAGCGCGCGGGTCACATCGGCATACAGGCCCGGAAACGACAGGCAGCCTTCCTGATAGACCTGCGAACCGTCCTTTTCCAGGATCTGCGGATTGATCAGCGCCAGCGGCTGGTTGCGCTCGTCGCTCATGTCGGCGACCAGCACGCGCTGATGCACGTTGACCTGGGTGGCGGCCAGGCCGACGCCGTTGGCGCCGTACATGGTCTCGAACATGTCGGTCACCAGCTGCTGCAGCGAAGCGTCGAAAGCGCGTACCGGCTCGGCGCGGATGCGCAGGCGCGGGTCGGGAAATTCAAGGATGGGGAGTACGGCCATGGCTTCACCTCAGGCGTCGGAAATGCGGGCGGCTTGGTAAAAAACAGCCCCCGACGCGATCTAGAATGTTCCTCATTGTACGTCGGCAACCACGCGCGCGCAGACGATTTTTGCCAACTGGAACCTGTTGCGCGCCTTAACGGTTCGGTTACACTCGACCGAGCATCTGGGGAAGGGGGATTCCCGCCAATGATCAGAAAAATTCTCGTCCTGTTGACCGGCATGCTGGTCACGGTGGCCGTCTATGCGGCCGGCGCGCAGCTGCGTCCCAATCATCCCGACAGCTATACCGTGCGCCGCGGCGATACCCTGTGGGACATCTCGGCCAGGTTCCTCTCCAAGCCCTGGCTGTGGCCGGAGATCTGGCAGGCGAATCCGCAGGTGCGCAATCCGCATCTGATCTACCCCGGCGACGTGCTGAACCTGTCCTTCATCCACGGTCCCGAGCTCACCCTGCAGCCGCGGGTGCACGCCGAAGGCGAGGCGGTGCCGGCCATTCCGCTGTCCGAACTGAAGATGTTCCTCAAGGACATGCGCGTGGTGGACGCCAACGCCGTGCGCACCGCACCCTACGTGGTTGGCCTGGAAGAGGACCGCCTGCGCGCCACGGTCGGCCAGAACATCTATGTGCGCGGTCTCCAGGGCGAGCCCGGCCAGCGCTGGGCTATCGTGCGACCCAGCCACATCTTCCGCGGCTTCGACCAGGGCAATCCGGAGCAGGCCGATCTGGTCAGCCACCATCTGGACAGCAATGCCGCGATGGTGCACGCGCCGTGGCGGGAGAACTCGCGCCACGACGGCCATTACGGCCGTGGTGAGGACCTCGGCGTCGAGGTCAGCGTGATCGGCACCGCCGAAACGCTGCGGATGGGCGATCCGGCCACCCTGCTGCTGCTCGATGCCACCAAGGAAATCCGCAGCGGCGACCGCATCATGCCGGTCGACAACACCCCGTACGACGCCTACTACTACCCGCACCCGCCCAAGTCGGTGCCGCACGACGCCCGCGTGATCGGCTTCGCCGACGCGATGGACGCGGTCGGCTCGCGTCAGGTGGTGGCGCTGTCGATCGGCGCCAAAGACGGCGTCGACAACGGTCAGACTTACTCGATCTTCGAGCCTGGTGAAACCATCCATGACGACGTGGCCAGCAACAGCTGGGATCGCGGCGTGGGCGAGAGGGTCAAGCTGCCCGACGAATACGTTGGCCACGTGATGGTCTTCCGCACCTTCGATCGGGTCAGTTACGGGCTGGTGATGGACAGCCTGCGGCCAGTGCACATCGGCAACCGGCTGCGCATGCCGGAGTAATCCTGCGGCGGTCGATTCCTACAGCACGGCGCGGCCACCACCGCGCCGTTGTTGTTTGGGCACACTCCGTACACTTGGGTCCATGAACGACATGGATGAACTGCGCGCGTGGCTGATCGCCCTGCGCACGCCTGGCCTCGGTCCGGGCGGTTTGCGCGAGCGGCTGGATGTGACCGGTGGCGACATCGAGGCGGTGCTGGCGCAGCTGCGCCGGGAGCCCGGCAGGCTCGGCGAAGCGGCGCGCAGCTGGCTGCAGCAACCGGCCGCCGTCCGGCTGGACGCCGACCTGGCGTGGCTGGCGCAGCCGCAGCATCGGCTGCTGCGTTGCACCGAGGCGGATTTTCCGCCGCAGCTGGAAAACATCCCGCAGCCGCCAGCGGCCCTGTTCGTTCTGGGCGACGCCAGCCTGCTGCTGCACCCGCAGGTGGCCATCGTGGGTGCGCGCAGCGCCAGCGGGGCCGGGCTGGCGCATGCCGGCGCGTTTGCCAGGGCGCTCGCGCAGGCCGGTTTTGTCATCACCAGCGGCATGGCCGACGGCATCGACGGCGCCGCCCACGTGGCAGCGCTGGAGGCGGGCGCCGCGACGGTGGCGGTGGTCGGCACCGGCGCGGATCGGGTCTACCCGCGCAAGCATCACGCGCTGGCCGAGCGGATCGCGGCGCACGGCGCGCTGGTCAGCGAATTCCCGCCGGGCACGGCGGCGCGCCCGGATCATTTTCCACGGCGCAACCGGATCATTGCCGGCCTCGCACTGGGCACCCTGGTGATCGAAGCCGGGCTGCAGTCCGGCTCGCTGATCACGGCGCGGCTGGCTGCCGAACAGGGTCGCGAGGTGTTCGCGCTGCCCGGTTCCATCCATAATCCGCTGGCCCACGGCTGCCATCGGCTGATTCGCGACGGCGCGCGGCTGGTGGAGAGTCCGGCGGAGA
>JAJXTX010000015.1:4277-7286 GCA_021783385.1 Pseudomonadota bacterium | reverse complement strand
GCGCGGCTGGCTGCCGAACAGGGTCGCGAGGTGTTCGCGCTGCCCGGTTCCATCCATAATCCGCTGGCCCACGGCTGCCATCGGCTGATTCGCGACGGCGCGCGGCTGGTGGAGAGTCCGGCGGAGATTATCGAGACATTGGTGCCGGCAGCGCGCATGCTGGGTGGCGAACTGGCCGCCCGGCTGCAGGCGCAGGGTACGGACAAGGCGACCGGGCAAGCGCCAGAGCCGGTCCCTTCAAAGCATTCCGGCAGTCCCCGTGGCTGGCAGGGTGATCCGGAATATCAGCGGCTATTGGCTCTTCTGGGCCATGAATCGGTGACGATGGACGAACTTGTTCGCCGCACCGGGCAATCGGCCGCGGCGCTCTCCTCGATGCTGCTGATGCTCGAACTGGAGGGGCGGGTCGAGGGGCTGGCGGGCAATCGCTACCAGCGCCTGCCGGACTGAAGGCGGCAGGCCCGGGGCCTGCCGCGCTTGACAGCCGCGGCCGCGGCGTGGTTTCAACTATATAGGTGTCCGGTGCTGCACGCGCCGGTGGTTCGCTTCTGGAAATCCCGTATTCATGGCAAAAAACCTGCTCATCGTCGAATCGCCGGCCAAGGCCAAGACGATCAACAAATATCTTGGCAAGGATTTTCACGTCCTCGCTTCCTACGGCCACGTGCGCGACCTGAAGCCGAAAGAGGGCGCGGTCGACACCGAGCACGGTTTCACCATGGCCTACGAGGTGATCGAGCGCAACGAGAAGCACGTCGACGCGATCGCCAAGGCGGCCAGGCTGGCCGATGACATCTATCTGGCGACCGATCTGGATCGCGAGGGCGAGGCGATCAGCTGGCACATCAGCGAGATCCTCAGGGAGCGCGGCCTCACCGAGGGCAAGCGGCTGCATCGGGTGGTGTTCTCCGAAATCACGCCGAAGGCGATCAAGGCCGCCGTGGCCAACCCGCGCCAGCTTTCGCACGATCTGGTCGACGCCCAGCAGGCGCGCCGCGCGCTGGATTACCTGGTCGGGTTCAATCTCTCGCCGGTGCTCTGGCGCAAGGTGCAGCGCGGGCTGTCGGCCGGCCGCGTGCAGTCGCCGGCGCTGCGCATGATCGTCGAGCGCGAGGAGGAGATCGAGGCGTTCAAGGCGCGCGAGTACTGGACCATCGAGGCGCAGCTGAAGCATGCCGACGGCGATTTCACCGCGCGCCTGAGCAAGCTCAACGGCAAGAAATTCGAACAGTTCGACCTCACCGACGAAGCCGGCGCCATGGCTGCGCGCGAGGCGCTGAAACAGGCCGCGCGCGGCCGCCTCACCGTCAGCGAGGTCGGTTCCAAGGAGCGCAAGCGGCGTCCGGCGCCCCCGTTCACCACCTCCACCCTGCAGCAGGAGGCCGCGCGCAAGCTCGGCTTCACCACCAGTCGCACGATGAAGGTGGCGCAAGGCCTGTACGAGGGCGTGGCGCTGGGTGACGAAGGCAACGTCGGCCTGATCACCTACATGCGTACCGACTCCACCATGCTCGGCGACGACGCAGTGACCGAGTTGCGTCAGCTGATCGCGCGCGATTTCGGCGCCAAGGCGCTGCCGGATGCGGCGCAGGTCTACAAGACCAAGTCGAAGAACGCGCAGGAGGCGCATGAGGCGATCCGTCCGACCTCGGCGATGTACACGCCGAAGGCGGTGGCGGCGTTTCTCAACGACGACCAGCGCAAGCTGTACGAATTGATCTGGAAGCGCACGGTCGCCTGCCAGATGATCCATGCCACGCTCAACACCGTCTCGGTCGAGTTCGCCGTGCCGCACATGGCCGGCGGTGATGCCTCGTTCCGCGCCAGCGGCACCACCGTGATCGACCCGGGCTTCCTCGCCGTGTACGAAGAAGGCCGCGACCAGAAAAGCGCGGAGGACGACGACGAGGGCCGCCGCCTGCCGCGCATGCTGGCGGGCGAGCAGGTGCCGCTGCACGAGATCGCCGCCGAGCAGCATTTCACCGAGCCACCGCCGCGCTATTCCGAGGCGAGCCTGGTCAAGGCGCTGGAGGAGCACGGCATCGGCCGGCCGTCCACCTACGCCAGCATCATCCAGGTGCTGCAGAACCGCGAGTACGTGATTCTCGACAGCCGCCGCTTCAAGCCCAGCGACGTCGGCCGCGCGGTCAGCAAGTTCCTGACCCAGCACTTCACCCGCTACGTCGACTATGACTTCACCGCCAAGATGGAAGACGAGCTGGACGCGGTCAGCCGCGGCGAGGAGGCGTGGGTGCCGCTGATGGAGCGCTTCTGGCTGCCGTTCAAGCAGCAGGTGGACGAGAAGACCGAGTCGGTCGACCGCAACGAGGCCACCGGCGCGCGCGAGCTGGGCGTCGATCCGAAAACCGGCAAGCCGGTGTCGGTGCGGCTGGGCCGCTACGGGCCGTTCGCGCAGATTGGCACCAAGGAGGACGAGGACAAGCCCGCGTTCGCCAGCCTGCGTACTGGCCAGAGCATGCACACGATCAGCCTGGCCGACGCGCTGGAGCTGTTCAAGCTGCCACGCCGGCTGGGTGAGGCGGAAAACGGCGACGCGGTGAGCGTGGGCGTCGGCCGTTTCGGCCCGTTCGTGAAGCAGGGCAGCACCTATGCCTCGCTCAAGCCGGAGGACGACCCTTACACCATCGAGCTGCCGCGCGCGCTGCAGATCGTGGCCGAGAAGCTGGAGATGCTGGCAAACCGGCTGATCCTCGATTTCGGCAACGGCGTGCAGGTGCTGAACGGCCGCTACGGTGCCTACATCACCGACGGCGAGAAGAACGCGCGCATTCCGAAAGAGCAGGAGCCGAAGGAACTGACCGAGGCGCAGTGCCTGGAGCTGCTCGCCGCCGCGCCGGTGCGCAAGGGCCGCTTCGGCAAGAAGACCGCTGCCAAGAAAGCGGCGGTCAAGAAAGCCGCTGCGCCCAAGGCCGCCGCGAGCAAGACCGCGGCCAGCAAGGCCACCGCGAAGCGGGCGGCGCCGAAGAAAACCGCAGCCAGCAAGAAGAC
>JAJXTX010000015.1:0-4177 GCA_021783385.1 Pseudomonadota bacterium | reverse complement strand
GTGGTGGCCAGCTTCGGCGATGCACTGGATGGCCTGCTGGACGCCCCGCTGGGTGGCTACGCCGCGCCCACGCCGATCCGCGACGCGCTCTCGGGCGCCATCGTCCGCGGCTGACGATGGGAAACACCGCCCGCCCGCGGTCACCCCGGCCAGGCGCAACGCTGCCGGATGGCCCTGGCACAGCCTTCACGCGGGCGTTCATCGGCGCCTGCGATGCTGCCTGGCAACGCGGCTGATCAACGACATCCGGGAGACGGCGTGGCCATCGTTTACGACACCTATCAGCGCGAGGCGCCCCAGCGGCTGCCGCTGCTGAGCGCGAACGATCCGCAGCGGGTGGTGGCATGGCACGCGGGCAGGGCCGTCAGCGCGGCGCAGTTCATGGCCGACGTGCATGCCGTGGCAGAGACGCTGCCGGCGGCGCCCAGCGCGGTGAACCTGTGCGAAAACCGCTACGCGTTTCTGGTCGCGTTCTGCGCCATCGCGTTGCGCGGCCAGGCCAGCCTGCTGCCGTCCTCACGCGCGCCGCAGGCGGTGGACGAGGTGATGCAGGCGCACCCCGGCTGCTACGCGCTGGGCGAGCTGCCGCTGGAGCCGGCGCCGCGCGGTTATCTGCAGCTGCCGGCCTTGGACGCCGCGCGACCGTTCGCAGCCCCGTCGGCGTGGCCGCTGATTGCGGGCGAACAGGTGGTGGCGATCGGCTATACCTCCGGCTCTACCGGCGTGCCCAGCGCCAATCTGAAAACCTGGCGCAGCTTCCACGCCAGCAACGCGGGCAACCTGGCGATGCTGCAGGCGGTGGTCGGCACGCACTTCACGGTGGTCACCACGGTGCCGCCGCAGCACATGTACGGCATGGAGATGTCGGTGCTGCTGCCGCTGCTGGGCGGCATCGGCGTGCATGCCGGACGTCCGTTCCTGCCGGCCGATGTGGCTGCCGCACTGGCCGAGGTGCCGGCGCCGCGCGTGCTGGTGACCACGCCGGTACACCTGCGCGCACTGGTCGAGTCCGGCATCGGGCTGCCGCCGATTGCCGCCATGCTGTCGGCCACCGCACCGCTGTCGCCGGAGCTGGCGTGCGAGGCGGAGCGGCGCTTCGCGGCACCGCTGCTGGAAGTGTTCGGTTCCACCGAGACCTGCGTGTTCGCCAGCCGTCGCGCCGCGAGCGAAGCGGACTGGACGCTGTTCGAAGGCGTCGTCCTGCATCCGCAGCCGGACGGCACCGCGGTCGAGGCGCCGCAGCTGACCGCCGCAGTCACGCTGGCCGACATCGTCAGCCTGTCCGACGGCGGCCGCCGGTTCCGCCTGCGTGGCCGCCACGCCGACATGCTGGAGATCGCCGGCAAGCGCGCCTCGATCGCCGACCTCACCCGCCGCCTGCTGGCGATACCCGGCGTGCGGGACGGCGTGGTGCTGCAGCTCGATGACGGCGATGCGCTGGGCGTGCACCGGATCGCCGCGCTGGCGGTGGCACCGGGGCTGGACGAGCACGCGATCCTTGATGCCCTGCGCCGCGCGATCGATCCGCTGTTCCTGCCGCGTCCGCTGCGGCTGGTCGACGCGCTGCCGCGCAACGAGACCGGCAAGCTGCCGCGCGCGGCGCTGCTCGAGCTGCTGCGCCATTCCGTCTGAGCGGGTCCGCTGCGGCCACCGGCTGCGCGTGTGCTGCCCTACAATGCGCGCGGCGCCGTCGCGCGCCCACACTGGCAGGGGAAAGCAGGCATGAAAGTTCTGGTCATCGGCAGCGGCGGTCGCGAACACGCGCTGGCGTGGAAGCTCGGGCAGTCGCCGCGTGTCACCGAGGTCATCGTGGCGCCGGGCAATGCCGGCACCGCGCATGAGCGCGGCGTGCGCAACGCCGACGTGGCGATGGATGATCTGGACGGCCTGCTGGCGCTGGCCAGACGCGAAAAGATCGGGCTCACCGTGGTCGGCCCGGAAGTGCCGCTGGTGGCTGGCGTGGTCGACCGTTTTCGCGCGGCCGGCCTGCGCATCTTCGGTCCGCGCGCGCTGGCTGCCCAGCTGGAGGGCTCCAAGGCGTTCGCCAAGGATTTTCTGCTACGCCACAACATTCCCACCGCGCACTACGCGGTATTCAGCGAGTTGAATCCGGCGCTGGCCTACGTGCGCGAACAAGCCCATCAGAGCAGGGGCGCGCCGATCGTGATCAAGGCCGACGGCCTCGCCGCCGGCAAGGGCGTGGTGGTGGCGCTGACGCTGGCCGATGCCGAGCAGGCGCTGCACGACATGCTTGGCGCGCACAGCTTCGGCGACGCCTCGGCGCGGGTAGTGATCGAAGAGTTTCTGGACGGCGAGGAGGCCAGTTACATCGTGATGAGCGATGGCAGCCACGCGCTGCCGATGGCCAGCAGCCAGGACCACAAGCGTCGCGACGAGAACGATCTGGGGCCGAACACCGGCGGCATGGGTGCCTACTCGCCGGCGCCGGTGGTGACGCCGGCGGTCGAGCAGCGCATCCTGAAGGAAGTGATCGAGCCGACCCTGCGCGGCATGGCGATCGAAGGCGCGCCGTTCATCGGCTTCCTCTACGCCGGCCTGATGATCGACAAGCACGGCGCGCCGAAGGTGATCGAATTCAACGTGCGCTTCGGCGATCCCGAGACCCAGCCGATCCTGTTGCGGCTGAAGTCCGATCTGGTCGATCTGATCGACGCCGCGCTCGACGGCCGGCTGCAGGATACGCGCGCGCGCTGGGATGTGCGCCCGGCGATCGGCGTGGTGATGGCGGCTGGCGGTTATCCCGGCAAGGTGCGCAGTGGCGACCGGATCGCGGGACTGGAGGCGCCGTTCGAGGCTGACGTGAAGGTGTTTCATGCCGGCACCCGGCTGGATGCCGACGGCCATGCGGTGACCGCGGGCGGCCGCGTGCTGACGGTGTGCGCGCTGGGCAGCGACATCGCGGCGGCGCGCGAACGCGCCTATGCGGCGGTGGACAGCATCCGCTACGCGGGCGCGTTCTGTCGCCGCGATATCGCCTACCGCGCCCTGCATCGGCCTTGATGCTTTCTTCGCGGCCGCTGCGGCACGGTGTGACTTCGCGCGCGGGCTGGGCTCGCTCGGACGACGGCTGTAATCTACGTACGGTTGCGCATGGATAGGCCATTGGATGGCTTGACTTTTCCGCCCCGGGATTTTTCGGCTATGCTTGAATCTTCCCCCGCGAAATGCCGTGGCGCCTCAACGCCTGAGTTGTTTCGTGCTTGTTTTCACGTTGATGAGGTTTTCCCCATGCGCAAGATGGTTTTGTCGCTGACGTCCGTGGCTGCGCTGGCGCTGTCCGGTTGCAATGCTCCTTCTTCCTCGCAACCGGCCGGCACGAGTGCGCCGACGGCGGCCGCCAGCGCGGCCGGCGCGGCTAAAATCGCCAACCAGGTCAGCGGCACGATCGCGCTGCGCGGCTCCAGCCAGCTCTCGCCGAATGCCTCGCTGGTGATCAACCTGGTCGATGTGTCCTCCACCGCGGCGGGCGCCGCGCCGCTGGCCAGCAAGACCGCGCCGGCCGGTGCGTTCCCGCAGCCGTTCCAGCTGAGCTTCAACCCGGCCGAAGTGAAGCCGGATGATCTCTACGTGGTGCAGGCCACCCTGACCGACGGCGATCGTCATTATGTGATGCCGATCCAGGCGCCCGTACTGACCAAGGGCAATGCCAGCACCGGCGTGAGCATCGAGCTGATGGCCGAGCAGACGCCGGGCGAAAAGGCGCTCGCCGAGTTCAAGGACGAGCAGAAGCAGCTCGGTGCAATGAAGGTCAGCCACGGCACCAAGCTGGAGAAGGACGCCTCGCGCGGCTGGCAGTTGTTCCGCCAGGACGGCCAGTTGAAGTTCATCCGTGAGCTGGTCGATTACGGCGACAAGGGCTTCACCAGCACCGACTATGCCTACAAGAACGGCAAGCCGTGGGTGGTCGTGCAGCAGACCAAGCCGAACCAGAGTGCCAAGCCCAGCGCGATCGACCGCGCCGGCTGGGACGACAGCGGCAACCTGGTGCTGAAGCAGCATGAGGTGGGCGGCAGCGTGCAGCCGCTGGATGAGGCCACCGCGGAAAAGCTGAAGAAGGAAGCGCAGGACATCCTGAACCTGGCGACCGGCGGCAAGAACAAGTAAGCCGGTTGCGCATCTCCACAAAAAAGCCGTCCAGCGAGGACGGCTTTTTTGT
>JAJXTX010000014.1:19542-22995 GCA_021783385.1 Pseudomonadota bacterium | reverse complement strand
ACGGACGGGCGCCTTCGGGCGCCCGTCTGTTTTGTGGCTGCCGCAGGCCCCATGCAGGTGCCGTGGCCGCGACTTCTATCCACAGCAACACACAGCTTATCCACAGAGTTGTTGTCTCGGCGGCTGAGATCGCGCCGCGTATGATGACCAGCCGTGCCGTCGTGCCGCAGGCGTCGGCGCGCCGCCGGTTTTCGCGAGGTTATCCTCCGTGAGGTAAGTCGATGTCCTTTGTACCTGAGCGCAAATCCTCCTCCCCGGCCATCGAGGCGCTGCGCGTTCCGCCGCATTCGATCGACGCCGAGCAGGCGGTACTCGGCGGCCTGATGCTGGCACCCGAGGCGCTGGACAAGGTGGCCGACAAGCTGGCCGAGCTGGACTTCTACCGCAAGGATCACCGGCTGATCTGGCGCGCCATCAACGAGCTGGCCAACAAGAGCATGCCGTGTGACGCGGTGACCCTGGGCGACTGGTTCGAGAGCAACGGGCTGGCCGAGATGGTCGGCGGCGCCGGCTATCTGATCGAGCTGGCCAACAGCACGCCGAGCGCCGCCAATATCGCCGCGTACGCCGAGATCGTGCGCGAGAAATCCGTGCTGCGCCAGCTGATCGACGCCGGCACCTCGATCACCGAGGATGGCTACCGACCCGAAGGCAAGAGCGTGCAGGAGGTGCTGGAAAACGCCGAGCAGCGCGTGTTCCACATCGCCGAGTCGGGCGCCCGCGGCAAGAAGGATTCCGTCTCCATGCGCGAGGCGGTGAAGGACGCCTTCCGCCTGCTCACCGAGCGCTACGAGAACCGTGGCCAGCTCACCGGCGTCACCACCGGCTTCACCGACCTGGACAACCTCACCTCCGGCCTGCAGCCGTCCGACCTGATCATCGTGGCGGCGCGCCCCTCGATGGGCAAGACCGCGTTCGCGCTGAACATCGCCGAGACGGCTGCGCTGCGCAGCAAGAAGGCGGTGGTGGTGTTCTCGATGGAGATGTCTGCCTCGCAGCTGGCATTCCGCCTGATCTCCTCGGTCGGCCGCATCCACCAGCAGCACCTGCGCAACGGCGATCTGCAGGAGGAGGACTGGCCGCGCGTCTCCAATGCCATCTCGATCCTGTCCGAGGCGAAGATCTTCATCGACGACACGCCCAGCCTGTCGCCGGTGGAACTGCGCTCGCGCTCGCGCCGGCTGCATCGCGAGCACGGCGGGCTGGGGCTGATCGTGATCGACTACCTGCAGCTGATGCAGGTGCCCGGCAACAAGGAGAATCGTGCCACCGAAATTTCAGAAATTTCGCGTTCACTCAAGGGCCTCGCCAAGGAGCTGAACGTGCCCGTGATCGCCCTGTCGCAGCTGAACCGCTCGCTCGAGCAGCGCGCCGACAAGCGCCCGATGATGTCCGACCTGCGCGAGTCCGGCGCCATCGAGCAGGACGCCGACGTGATCATGTTCATCTACCGCGACGAGTACTACAACAAGGAATCGCCGGACAAGGGCATGGCCGAGATCATCATCGGCAAGCAGCGCAACGGCCCCACCGACACCTGCAAGCTGACCTTCCTCGGGCACTACACCAAGTTCGAGAATTACGCGGCCGACTCGTTCGCCGGGACGTTCGATTGAGCGGCGCGAATCGAGGGCTGGCAGGCTTGGACGATTCTTCCTTTACCGACCCTCGATTTCCGACCAATCCATGAGCCGCACCACCGTCGCCACCATCCACCTCGGCGCATTGCGCCACAACCTCGCGCGACTGCAGGCGCTGGCTGCGCCGGCGAAGGTGATGGCGGTGGTCAAGGCCGATGCCTACGGGCACGGGCTGGAGCGGGTGGCGCGCGCGCTGAATGACGGCGCCGATGCATTTGCGGTGGCCGCGCTCGGTGACGGCCTGCGCCTGCGTGCGGCGGGGCACCGCCAGCGCATTGCGGTGCTGTCCGGCCCCGATCAGCCCGGTGACATCGCCGAGATGCAGCGGCTCGGGCTGGACGCGGCGATCCATCACGAGGCACAGCTGCAATGGCTGGCCGAGGCCGCGCCTCAGCGTGGCCGGCTGCGGGTGTGGATCAAGATCGACAGCGGCATGCACCGGCTCGGTTTCGCGCCCGAGCAGGCTGCCGCCGTGCACGCGCGGCTGGCCACGATGCCGGGCATCGATCCGCAGATCGGCCTGCTCACCCATTTTGCCGAGTCCGAAGTGTTTGGCGGCGCGGTGACGCAGGTGCAGATCGCACGCTTCAACACCCTTACCCGAGGCATCGACGGCCCACGCTCGCTGGCCAATTCCGCCGCCGTGCTGGGCTGGCCCGAAGCGCGTGCCGACTGGGTGCGCACCGGCGGCCTGCTGTACGGGCTGTCGGTGGTGGACGGCAAAAGCGGTGCTGACTTCGGCTTCCGGCCGGCGATGACGCTGAGCACGCGGCTGATCGCGATCAACCCGGTCAGGCGCGGCGAACGCATCGGCTACAACGGCACCTGGACCTGCCCCGAGGACATGCCGGTCGGCGTGGCCGCGATCGGCTATGGCGACGGCTATCCACGCAGCGCGGCGGCCGGCACGCCGGTGCTGGTCGGCAATCGCCGCGTGCCGCTGGTCGGTCGCGTGTCGATGGACCTGATCACGCTGGACCTGCGCGACGCGCCGGCGGCGAAGGTGGGCGATCGCGTCACCCTGTGGGGCCCGGAACTGCCGGTGGAAACCGTCGCCGCCCACGCCGGCACCATCAGCTACGACCTCACTTGCGGCATGACCCGCCGCGTGCTGTTCGTCGAGGACGAAAGCTGACAGCGCGGCCCGGCGTTGCCGTCTCGCGACCTGCGAAGGTGGCAGGCTAAGCTGGCCACCACTTCATCATCAGACTTCGTCGAGAACCCGCATGGCCAAAGCCAAGACTGCCTACGTCTGCACCGACTGCGGCGCCGAGCACAGCAAGTGGCAGGGGCAGTGCATCGAGTGCGGGGTGTGGAACACGCTGAGCGCGGTGGTGCTGACACCGTCCTCCGCGGCGGTGGCGTCGGTGGGCGCGCAGCGCTCCAGTTATGCCGGCAATGCCGCCGGCGCGGCGCGCATCACGCCGCTGACCGCCGTGGCGTTGACCGCCGAGGCGCGCACGCAGACCGGCATCGGCGAGCTCGACCGGGTGCTCGGCGGCGGCCTGGTGCAGGGTTCGGTGGTGCTGATTGGCGGCGATCCGGGCATCGGCAAGTCCACCCTGCTGCTGCAGATGCTGGGCACCCTGGGTGCACATCTGCCCAGCGTGTATGTGACAGGCGAGGAGTCGCTGTCGCAGGTGGCGTCGCGGGCGCAGCGGCTGGGGCTGCCGCTGGAGCCGCTGCAGGCACTGGCCGAAACCTGCATCGAGCGCATCCTCGAACAGGCGCTGGCGACGCGGCCGCGGGTGCTGGTGATCGACTCGATCCAGACCATCTGGACCGAGCTGCTCAGCGCGGCGCCCGGATCGGT
>JAJXTX010000014.1:14948-19442 GCA_021783385.1 Pseudomonadota bacterium | reverse complement strand
CTGCTGGCGGTGCTGTCGTCGCTGCGCGACCGCCCGCTGCCGGAGCAGGCCGTCACGTTCGGCGAGGTGGGTCTTTCGGGCGAGATCCGCCCGGTGCCCAATGGCGAGGAGCGCCTGCGCGAGGCGGCCACGCACGGCTTCCGCCGCGCCATCGTGCCGAAGGCAAACGCGCCCAAGAAGGGCCGTGTCGGCGAGATGGAGGTGCTCGGCGTGGAGCGCCTGGCCGAGGCGATCGACGCCTGTCGCTGAACGCGCCGGCGCGGATCAGTCCAGCGGCCGGTGCATGATCAGCTCCAGCACGAATTTCGATCCGAAAAATGCCAGCACCAGCATCGCCATGCCGATCAGTGTGAGGTTGACCGCGCGCTGGCCACGCCAGCCGTGCCGCCAGCGGCCGTAAAGCAGGGTGCCGAAGACCAGCCACGCCGTGATCGAGAGGATGGTCTTGTGCGCCAGGTGCTGGCCGAACAGGTTGTCGACGAACAGCGCGCCGGTGAGCAGGGTCAGCGTGAGCAGCGCGAAACCCGCCCCGATCAGCCGGAACAGCAGCGTCTCGGTCAGCGTCAGCGGCGGCAGTGCGCGCAGCCACGGACCGAACTGGCGATGGCGCAGCGCGCGTTCCTGCACCGCCAGCAGGATCGCCAGCGCAGCGGCCATCGACAGCACACTGAAGGCGATCAGCGCCACCGTCACGTGCAGCTTGATCTGCCAGTCCATCGGGTGCGGCAGCGTAGGCGGCGCCAGGAAGCTGTCCACGGCGATCAGCATGGCGGTCAGCGGAAACACGATCACGCCGAGTGCGGCGACCGGGCGCGACAGGCTCACCAGTACGGTCAGCGTGGACACCACGAAGGCGACCAGCGACAACGCGGCGAAGAAGTGCAGATCCAGCGCGCCGCGATGCATGCCCAGCAGGATGCCGGCATGCATCACCACGGCCACGCCGGCCAGGCTCAGCGCCAGCCGGTTCAGCGGCTGGCCGCCACTCAGCAGGGGGCGCGCCAGCCCGCCCGCCGCGACGAGATAGAGCACGATGGCGAGCAGGGCGAAAACATGGATGATCATGGCCCGGCAGTGTCGCACAGGCTCCGCCGCGTGTGCATGCGGGGTGGCTCGCTGCGTCCGCTATAATCGAGGCCTTTCCTGTTCGCCGGTTCCGCCATGTTCGAGTCGCTCAGCCAACGCCTTTCCACCACCGTCAATCGCCTGCGCGGCCGCGGCCGGCTGACCGAGGAGAACATCCGCGAATCGCTGCGTGAGGTGCGCATCGCGCTGCTTGAAGCGGACGTGGCGCTGCCAGTGGTGCAAGCGCTGATCCAGCGGATCAAGGTGCGTGCGGTCGGACAGGACGTGATGAAGAGCCTGTCGCCGGGTCAGGCGCTGGTGAAGGTGGTCAGCGACGAGCTGACCACGGTGATGGGCAGCGCCAACAGCGAATTGAATCTGGCCCAGACGCCGCCGGCGGTGGTGCTGCTGGCCGGGCTGCAAGGCGCCGGCAAGACCACCACGGTGGCCAAGCTGGCGCGCCTGCTGACCGAGCGCAAGAAGAAAAAGGTGATGGTGGTGAGCTGCGACGTCTATCGCCCGGCGGCGATCGAGCAGCTGCGCACGCTGGCCGAGCAGGTCGGCGTGAAGTTCTTTGCGTCCGAAGCCGGGCAGGATCCGGTGGCCATCGCGAAGGCCGCGGTGCAGGCGGCGCGCCGCGAAGTGGTCGACGTGCTGATCGTCGATACCGCCGGCCGTCTCGCCGTGGATGAGGCGATGATGGCCGAGATCAAGGCGCTGCATGCAGCGATCAACCCGATCGAAACCCTGTTCGTGGTCGACTCGATGACCGGCCAGGACGCAGCCAATACGGCCAAGGCGTTCAGCGAGGCGCTGCCGCTGACCGGTGTGATCCTGACCAAGACCGACGGCGACGCGCGTGGCGGCGCAGCGCTCAGCGTGCGCTACGTCACCGGCAGGCCGATCAAGTTCCTCGGCGCCGGCGAGAAGACCGACGCGCTGGAGCCGTTCCATCCCGATCGTCTGGCCCAGCGCATCCTCGGCATGGGCGACGTGCTGTCGCTGGTGGAGGAGGTCGAGCGCAAGGTCGATCACGAGAAGGCACAGAAGCTGGCCCAGAAGGTGATGAAGGGCAAGCGCTTCGACCTCAACGACATGAAGGACCAGCTGGAGCAGATGGGCAGCATGGGCGGCCTGGCCGGCCTGATGGACAAGCTGCCGGGCGTGTCCAGCCTGCCCGACAGCGTCAAGTCGAGGGTCAACGACGGCGAGATGAAGCGGATGATCGCGATCATCAGCTCGATGACCAAGAAGGAGCGCCGGCATCCGGATCTGCTGAACGGTTCGCGCCGTGCCCGCGTGGCACGCGGCTCAGGCACCCAGCCGGCGGATGTCAATCGTGTGCTCAAGCAATACATGCAGATGGAAAAGATGATGTCCAAGCTGTCCAAGGGCGGCACCAAGGGCCTGCTGCGGCAGATGCGCGGTGCCATGAAGGGCATGGGCGGCATGGGTGGCGGCATGCCGCCGATGCAGTGACGGCATGCGCAGGGCATCGGTATTCGGGGAATGGCGCTGGGCGCCCGTGGCCACGCACGCTGCAAGTCAGCGCATTGCCGTCCTCCGTTTCCAAGCTCTTCCTTTTTGTCCCAAAACCGCTAAAATGCCCGATTTACCGCGCACGGTTCTCGTGCGGCTGCCGACAGTGCGGCAACTCTGGAGTTTTATCATGGTCAAGATTCGTCTTTCGCGCGGTGGCGCCAAGGGCCGTCCGTTCTACCACGTCGTCGTGACCGATCAGCGCAGCAAGCGCGACGGTCGCAACATCGAGAACATCGGCTACTACAACCCGGTCGCGTCGGGCAAGGACAAGCGCCTTGAACTGAACGTCGAGCGCGTCAAGGAGTGGGTGGGCAAGGGCGCCCAGCTGACCGACAAGGTCGCCGCGCTGGTCAAGGAAGCCGGCAAGCTGCAGGCTGCCTGAGCATGAGTCAATCCGGTCGGCGCGTCCTGATCGGACGCATCGTCGGACTGTACGGTGTGCAAGGCTGGCTCAAGATCGAATCCTGGGCCGAGCCGCGCATGCGGATCTTCGATTACCAGCCGTGGCTGCTCAGCGCGGCGCCGGGTGTGGAAACGCAGATCGCCGGAGTCAGAGGTCGACCGCAGGGCAAGGGCATCGTCGCCCAGCTGCCCGGAGTGGATGATCGTGAACAGGCCGCGGCGCTGATCGGCAGCGACATCCATGTCGATCGTGCACAGCTGCCGGCTCCGGCCGAAGGCGAGTATTACTGGGTGGATCTCGAAGGACTGGAGGTAGTTACCACGGAAGGCGTCTTGCTGGGCCGGGTCACGCATCTTTTTGCGACCGGTGCCAACGACGTGGTGGTGATCCGGGACGGCGAGCGCGAGCGGCTGGTGCCTTACGTCATGGGTTCGTATGTGCGCTCGGTGGACTTGTCCGCAGGCCGCATGGTGGTGGACTGGGATCCGGAGTTCTGATGTCGCCCTGGTCCAGGCAGTCGGTTCCGGCTGAAGGCGAAGGGCATGCGCATCGACGTCGTTACCCTGTTTCCCGACTTTGTGCGCCAGTGTGCTGCGGTGGGTGTGGTGGGACGCGCGCAGCAGCGCGAGCTGCTGCAGGTGGAAACCTGGAACCCGCGCGACTACACCAGCGACCGCCACCGTACCGTGGACGCCAGCTCGTACGGCGGCGGTCCCGGGATGGTGATGTTGATCGAGCCATTGCGCGCGGCCCTGGCGGCCATCCGCGATGCCGCACCGGAACCGGTGCATGTGATGTATCTCAGTCCGCAGGGAGCGCGGCTGACGCAGGGCAGGGTGGCGGCGCTGGCGAAATTGCCGCGCATCGGCCTGCTTTGCGGACGTTATGAGGGTGTGGACGAGCGGTTGCTGGCGCGCGAGGTCGACGAGGAGGTTTCAATCGGCGATTATGTGCTCTCGGGCGGCGAGCTGGCAGCGGCGGTGGTCATCGACGCCGTGGGCCGCTTGCAGCGCGGCGCATTGAATGACGCGCAGTCGGCGGAGCAGGATTCTTTCTCGGATGGCCTGCTCGATTGTCCGCATTATGCAAAACCGGTGCACGATGCACTGGGCAGCGTGCCGGAGGTGTTGTTGTCCGGCGACCATGCGGCGATTGCCCGCTGGCGCCTGAAACAATCGCTGGGACGCACCTGGTTGCGCCGCCCGGATCTGTTGTCAAAGCGTGCACTGGACACGTCGTCGCGTGCCTTGCTGGACGAATTCCGCCGTGAGCATGCTCCACCCGGGCAGGCGCGGCCCAACGAAACGGTCGATGACTGACCGCAGTTACCGAAAATACACAGGTGTTGCCATGAACAAGATCATTGAACAGTTCGAAGCCGAGCAGATCACCCGCCAGCTGCCGGAGTTCGGCCCCGGCGACACCGTGGTGGTCAACGTGAAGGTGAAGGAAGGCAATCGCGAGCGCGTGCAGGCGTTCGAGGG
>JAJXTX010000014.1:9615-14848 GCA_021783385.1 Pseudomonadota bacterium | reverse complement strand
CAGATTTCGGTGACCTTTTTCTGGTTTTCCGGATGCCGCGGCAGCTCGGCCATGTAACTGCGGTCGATCTTCAGATAATCGGCGTCGATATGGTTGAGCAACTGGAACGAGTTCAGGCCGGAGCCGAACTGCTCCAGCGCGAACTGGCCGCCGAGCTTCTTCCAGCCGTTGACGAATTCCTGCGCCGGGCGCAGCAGGGTCATCACCTTGCTCTCGGTCATCTCGAGCACGATGTGGCCGCGCTTCAAGGCGGCTTTCTGCAGCCGCTCACCGAGCCACGACAGCAGCATGTCGTCCTGCAGCGAGCCGGCGGTGAGCTTGATGAAGAAGGTGGTCTGCAGCCCCTGGCCTTCGCGCGCCTGCAGCCTGGCGATGGCCTGGTCGAGTACCCAGCGGTCGATCGCGCGGGTCAGGCCGTGTTTTTCGGCGATCGGCATGAAGAAGCCTGGCAATACCTCACCCTGCGGCCCGTTCATGCGCAGCAGTACCTCCGAATAGTCGCCCTCGGCGTCCTGCAGGCTGATGGTCTGCTGGTGATAAAGCACCAGCCCGTCGCTGGCGAGCGCCTGCTGCAGCAGCTCCAGCCAGTAGCGGTCACGTTCATCATCGGCTTTTTCGCGTGCGGCCGGGTCGTGCAATTCCATCTTGCTGCCGCCAAGGCTCTGCGCAGTGCGCAAGGCCTGACTGGCCTGGTTCAGCAGCAGCTCCGCGTTGGCGTTTTTTTCGCCCAGCAGGCTGCCGCCGATGCTGGCGGTGACCGCGATCGATCGCGTGCCCGCGTCGAAAATCTCGTTGCCGACGCTGTGCTGCAGCTTGGTGATCCACTCCTTGATGGCGTCGTCCTGACGCGAGTCCAGCACCACGCCGAGGGTGTGTTCGGCCAGCATGCCGGCAACATCCTCGGCACCGAGCAGCATGCGGATGCGTTCGGCAAAACCGGCCAGCAGCTCGTCCGCCTTGCCCAGGCCGATGCCGGCCACCAGCGCGGCCCAGTTGTCGGGCTCGATCAGCAGCAGCGATTGTCCCTTCTTGCCCTTGGCCGCGGCGGCCACCGCATTGTCGACGCACTCCAGCATGCGCGCCCGGTTGAACAGTCCGGTCACCGGGTCGCGCTGCAGCTGTTCGAGCACGGCCGGGTCGACCATCTGACGGCGAAAGACGATCTGCAGACAGGGCTCGCCCTCGAACGTGGCGGGGGCGAATTCCACCGTGGCATCGAAGCTGCTGCCGTCGGCGCGGCGCGCGCGCAGGGTCAGCTGGGTGGGCAGCTTTTCCTGCCGCGCGTGTCCTCGCAGCAGCGACTTGAATTCGTCGGCGTTGGCGGCGTCGATCATGTCCAGCACCGGCAGGCCGAGCAGGTCGTCGAAGCTGTCGTAGCCGAAGGTGTCGAGGTAGGCCTGGTTGGCGCGCTCGTGCATGCCCTCGTGCACATAGGCGATCGCATCGGTGGAGGAATCCAGCAGCGCATCGCAGCGCCGTTCCGATTCGCGCAGCGACGTCTCCAGCCGGCGCAGCTGGCGACGCGTCTGCAGCGCCTCGAATTCGCGCTGCAGCACCAGCACCAGCTGCTTGGGCTGGCTGCGCAACGCGATGCCGCGCACGCCATGTACGTAGAGGTCGGCCACGCCCTGGTTGTCCATGGCACTTATCAGTCCCAGCAGGGCATAGTCACGGCCGGAGGCCTCCAGCACCTGCACCACTTCGGCCAGCGCCAGCGTGCTCACGGCCGGATCAAACATCACCACGTCCGGCTCCAGCTCATTCACTGCGGCCTTCAGCTGCTCGACATGGGTGGCGCGCGCGGGCCGCACGGCGATGCCGGTGTTGCGCAGCAGGGAGATGATCTGCTCCGCCTCTTCCAGCGAGTTCTCGATGAAGAGGATCTTGATGACGTAGTCTTTTTTCATGGTGCGCCGAGCTGTCCTTGAGCATCGCTGGCCGGATGCATGTGTCCTGACGACGGTTCGTCACCGATGTTTGTAACGGATTCCGCCAGCGGCCGCCAGCGAAAAACCGTGCAAGCGTCGCTGTTATCCGCTTCAGAGCGGGCGTTTGGCGCCGTCACCGGCCACTTCGCGCACCAGCCGTGGCACCAGGTAGCCTGGCAGGCGGCTGCGCAGGCCGTCGATCAGCGCGCGCGCGCGCGCGTCGTCCACCTCGAAATGCGCGGCGCCCTGCACCCGATCCAGCTGATGCAGGTAGTACGGCAGCACGCCGGCGGCGAAGAGGCGTTCGGACAGGGCCGCCAGCACGTCCACGGCGTCGTTCACTCCGCGCAGCAGCACCGACTGGTTGAGCAGGCTGACGCCAGCGGCGCGCAAGCGGGCGCAGGCGGCGTCCACACCGGCGTCGAGCTCCTGCGCGTGGTTGGCATGCAGCACCATCACCTTCTGCAGCGGCAGCGCCTCCAGCCACGCCAGCAGCGGCGTATCGATGCGTTCGGGCAGCACCACCGGCAGGCGGCTATGGATGCGCAGCCGGGTCACCTGCGGCAGCTCGGCCAGGCCACGGCCGAGTTCCTCCAGCTTGGGCGTGGTCAGCGCCAGCGGGTCGCCGCCGGAGAGGATCAGCTCACTGACCGACGGGTCCCGGCGCAGATGCTCGAGCGCCTGTCGCCACTGACCGGCGGCGGCCACGTCCTCGGCGTAGGGATAGTGGCGGCGGAAGCAGTAGCGGCAGTTGATCGCGCAGCTGCCGCTGGCGATCAGCAGGGCGCGGCCGTGATATTTGTGCAGCACGCCGTGGGCGGCGCGGGCGGCCAGATCGCCCACCGCGTCATGCACGAAGCCGGCCACCAGATCGCATTCGGCCAGCTGCGGCAGCACCTGCAGCAGCAGTGGATCGCGCGCGTCGCCATGGCGCATGCGGGCGACGAAGCCGCGCGGCACGCGCATCGCAAAGCCGGCGTCCGCAGCGGGCAGGTTGCCGGCGAGATGGCTGAGTCCGAGCATGGCCAGCAACTCGCCGGCATCGGTGACTGCATCGCGCCAGAGCTGACGCCAGTTCGCGGTGGTGCTGGCTGCAGCGGGTGTTAGGCGGGCGCTGGAGCTTGCGGTTATCATGTGCGGCCTGAGCATCGGGCGGCTGCCCGCGGTGCCCCATTTTAACCGCTGATCGAGGCGCACGAGAGTGGCTTCGAGCCCGCGGTAACGCGCCATATCCCTACAACCCGGAGTTCACTGCATGGCCACCTACGGTCTCAACGACGTCAAGAACGGTGTCAAGATCATTGTCGATGGCGAGCCCTGCACGATCGTCGAGGCGGAGTTCGTGAAGCCGGGCAAGGGCCAGGCGTTTACCCGCATCCGCATTCGCAACCTGCTCAACGGCCGAACCACCGAAAAAACCCTGAAGGCAAGCGAGTCGTTCGAGGGTGCCGACGTGGTGGACGCCGACATGCAGTATGTCTACAGCGATGGCGAGTTCTGGCACTTCATGCAGCAGGACACCTTCGAGCAGCACCAGGCCGACAAGACCGCCGCCGGCGATGCCGCCAAGTGGCTGAAGGGTGAGGAAGCCTGCGTGGTGACGCTGTGGAATGGCCGGCCGATCGCCGTGCAGCCGCCGAACTTCGTCGAACTGAAGATCGTCGAGACCGATCCGGGCGTGCGCGGCGACACCTCGGGCGGCGGCGGCAAGCCGGCCAAGCTGGAAACCGGCGCCGTGGTGCGCGTGCCGCTGTTCGTGAATCAGGACGAGATCATCAAGGTCGATACGCGTACCGGTGAATACGCCAGCCGCGTGAAGTGAACGCGCGCGCCGCCGGCGATTGCGTCGCGGCCAGTGCACAAGTGACGGGGCGCCGCCGCAGGGCGTGCGCCCCATGTTGCAGCTATCACCCGTACCCCCGAGCGAGCCCATGACCAGCGAAGCTTCCCCGCAGCCGGTTGACCTGATCATCGAGGCGCGCTGGGTGGTGCCGGTCGAACCGCATGCGGTGGTGCTGGAAAACCATGCGGTGGTGGTGCAGGCCGAGCGCATCGTGGCGCTGCTGCCGATCGCCGCGGCCCGGGCCGCCTACGCACCGCGCGAACGGGTCGAGCTGGGCGAGCACGCGCTGATCCCCGGACTGATCAACAGTCACACGCACAATCCGATGACCCTGCTGCGTGGATTGGCCGACGACCTGCCGCTGATGGTCTGGCTGCAGCAGCACATCTGGCCGGCGGAGGCCAAGGTGATCGGGCCGGAGTTCGTGCGCGACGGGGTGGAGCTGGCGGTGGCCGAGATGCTGCGCGGCGGCACCACCTGTGCCAACGAGAACTACTTCTTTCCCGACGTGATTGGCGCCACCTACCGCAAGCTCGGCTTTCGCGCGGTGGTCGGGCTGCCGGTGATCGAGTTTCCCACCGCGTGGGCGAAAACGCAGGACGACTATTTCGAGCGCGCCGCCGAAGTGCACGACAGTTTTCGCGGCGACACGCTGGTCCGTACCGCGTTCGCACCGCACGCCCCCTATACGGTGTCGGACGAGAGCTTCGAACGCATCCGCATGCTGGCAGACCAGTTGGATATTCCGGTGCATCTGCATATGCACGAGACCGCGCATGAAGTGGCCGAGGAGAAGCGCAAGAGCGGCCTGCGCCCGTTCCAGCGGCTGCAGCAGCTCGGCCTGATCAACGACCGGCTGATCGCCGTGCACATGACCCAGCTGACCGACGGCGAGATCGCCGCCTGCGCCGCCGCCGGCGTGTCGGTGGTGCACTGCCCGGAATCCAACCTCAAGCTGGCCTCCGGCTTCTGCCCCGCGGAAAAGCTGCGCCGGGCCGGCGTGAATGTGGCCATCGGCACCGACGGCTGCGCCTCCAACAACGATCTGGACATGTTCGGCGAGATGCGTACCGCTGCGCTGCTGGCCAAGGCGGTGGCCGAGGACGCCGCCGCGTTCGACGCCAGCTGCGCGCTGCGTGCGGCCACGCTCAACGGCGCCCGCGCGCTCGGGCTGGAGGCTGCGATCGGCTCGATCGAGGTCGGCAAGCAGGCCGATCTGGCGGCAGTGCGTTTGTCCGATCTGGAAACCCAGCCGCTGTTCCACGTCATCTCGCAGATCGTCTACGCGACCGGCCGTCATCAGGTCAGC
This sequence comes from Pseudomonadota bacterium, assembly GCA_021783385.1. Taxonomy (GTDB): domain Bacteria; phylum Pseudomonadota; class Gammaproteobacteria; order Xanthomonadales; family Rhodanobacteraceae; genus Rhodanobacter. Next base: position 9,768 of record JAJXTX010000014.1, on the reverse strand, counting down.
GACGTCTGGATCGCCGGCCGCCGCAAGCTGGCCGCCCGCGTGCTGACCGACTTCGACACCGAGGCGATGCTTGCGCGCACGCGCGCCTGGCGCGAACGCATCGCCACGCACTGAACACGCGCTGCTGCCTGCGGCAGCGTGTCGCCGCGGTGC
>JAJXTX010000014.1:0-9515 GCA_021783385.1 Pseudomonadota bacterium | reverse complement strand
CTGCGCCACGCCGGTCTGGAGCTGCAGGACATCGCCGGGTTGGGCTACAACCCGCTCAGCCGCAGGGCATGGCTGAGCCGCTTCACCGCGGTCAACTATCTGCTCGGCGCGCGCCGGCCTGCAGCGGGCAGCGGCGCATGAACCGCGCCCTGCCTGACACCATCCGCGGTGTGCTGTTCGATCTGGACGGCACCCTGCTCGACAGCGCGCCGGATCTTTACGCTGCGCTGCTGGCGCACTGCGCCGAGCAGGTCGTGCCGCCGCCGCCCTACGCGCCGGTGCGCGAAGTGGTGTCGCGCGGGGCGCGGGCGGTGCTGCGCTGTGCCTATGCGGCGCACGACGAGCTGGCGCTGGATGCGCTGCTGCCGCGTTACCTGGAGCTCTATCAGCGCGTGATGGGCGAGCAGACCGCGCCGTTCGACGGTATCGACAGCCTGCTCGAACGCATCGAGGGCCACGGCTTGCGCTGGGGCATCGTCACCAACAAGGCCGGCTTCCTCACCGACGAACTGCTGCTGCGGATCGGCTGGGGCGGACGCGCCAGCGCGGTGGTGAGCGGCGACACCTTGCCGGTGAAGAAGCCCGATCCGGCGCCGGTGCGGCTCGCCTGCGAGCGCGCCGGGCTGGACCCGGCGCACACCTTGTTCGTCGGCGATGACCGTCGCGATGTCGAGGCCGGCGCCTCAGCGGGCCTTTATACGGTGGCGGTGAGCTGGGGCTATCTGGACGGTGGCGATCCGCACGCGTGGGGCGCCGACGTGGTGCTCGATCATCCCGCCGACCTCGCCGAGCTGCTGCGGCTGCGGCCGGTCTCTGCATGAGCGGGCAGGGTGAACCCGACCCGGTGCTGCAGGGCTTCATCGACAAGTGGCTGGCGGTGCAGCCGCAGCAGCGCGTCGCGCTGGTCTTCGTCGATGGCGCGCGCTATCCCGGGCATCTCGCGCTGGCCGCGTTGGAGCAGGAGCTGCTGGCCGCGGCCTATGGCATCCGCGAGCCGCAGGTGGCTGCGGCCAAGCTGCAGTGGTGGGCCGAGGAGCTGAGCGGCGCGGCCGCCAGCGGTGGCCGCCATCCGCTGACCCAGGTGCTGTTTGATGACGAGCGCGCGCACGCCATCGCCGGCGAGTGCTGGCTGGCGCCGGTGCTGGCCGCGATGGCCCAGCTGGAGCAGGGCACCGCTCCGGATTTCCCGGCCCAGCTGCGCGCCGCCCTGCCGCTGCATGGCGCGCTGGCCGCGCTGGAAACTGCCTGGTGGTACGGCGCCGACGCATCGGCCGAGCGCGCGGCACGGCTCGCCTCACTCAACCATCTGCTGCACGCCCTGCTGCGGCTGGAGCGGGACGCCGAGCGCGATCGCCTGCCACTGCCGATGGCGCAGCTGGCGCGGCACGGTCTCAGCCGGGCGCAGCTGCGCACGCCCGGCGCCGCCCGGCAGCAGGCAGTCAGGGCGCAGCTGCAGGATCTGCAGGCCAGCTGGCGCGAGTCCGCCGCGCTGGCCGGGCCGCTCAGCGTGTTTCGCGCACTGGAGTCGCACCACGCACGCCGGCTGGCGCAGCGCGCCGTCATGGCCACCGACGCGCTGGCGGCGCTGCAGGCGGGCCAGCCGCGCAGCGGGCTGGACACCGCGCTGCAGGCGTGGCGCGCCGCCCGCGCCTGGCAGCGCCAGCTGGGCTGAGGCGCATGCCGCCCGCACCGTTCAGGACGCAGCGTTTCCGCGTCGCCACTATTGCGCGACGGACGCGCAGCCCCAAGATTGCAGTGCTTCGCGGCGATCCGTCTGCCGCTGCCAGGACCCGCCGATGACGAATCAGGAACATACCGCTCGCCTGCTGCCCGACGTGGCCGTGCACGCGCAGCCGCATCTGGCCGGTGCGCTGGACTGGGTCGGCATGGCCGACATCCAGGTGCCGGTGCATTTCGATGCCGGCGACGGCGAGCCGCAGCGGGTCAGCGCCCGCGTCGGCGCCTTCGTCAACCTGAAGCAGCCGGACAAGCGCGGCATCCACATGTCGCGGCTGTATCTGCAGGTCGAGCAGGCGCTCGGCACGCAGCCGCTCACCGTCACCATGCTGCGTGCGCTGCTGCGCGGCTTTCTCGATTCGCACGACAAGCTGGCCGACCGCGCCTGCCTCAGCATCAAGTTCGAACAGCTGGTGCGTCGGCCTGCGCTGCGCAGCGAGAACAGCGGCTGGCGCGCCTATCCGGTGACGATCGAGGCCAGCCTCACCGGCGACGCCTTTCTGCTCGAACTGGGCACCGAGGTGGTGTATTCGTCCACCTGCCCGGCCTCGGCCGCGCTGTCGCGTCAGCTGATCCAGGATCAGTTCGCGCGCGACTTCGGCGCCGGCGCGCCGATCGACCGCGCCGCCGTACTGGCCTGGTTGGGCAGCGAGCAGGGCATCCTCGCCACGCCGCACGCGCAGCGCAGCGTGGCCTGCCTGCGCGTGCGTCCGCGGCCCGGCGCCGGCCTGCGGCTGATCGACCTGATCAACCGCGTCGAGCAGGCGCTCGGCACCCCGGTGCAGACCGCAGTGAAGCGCGAAGACGAGCAGGCCTTCGCGCTGGCCAACGGCGCCAACCTGATGTTCTGCGAAGACGCCGCCCGGCGCATCCAGAAGGCGCTCGACGGCGACGACCACCTCAGCGATTTCCATATCCGCGTCGAGCACCAGGAAAGCCTGCACCCGCATGATGCGGTGGCGTATGCCAGCAAGGGCGTGGCGGGCGGCTACGGTTCGACGCCGTGAATTCGACCGCCGTTTACCCCGGCCCGCAGACGGTCCGCTGAGGGTCGGCCGCTCGCTGCGATCAGCGCAGCAGGCGCTGCGCAAGCGCCCCGGCGATCGCCACGCCGCTCTGCCAGGCGCATTCCACCCGCGGTCCCAGGCACCAGTCGCCGCCAGCCAGCAGACTGCCATCGGTGCTGGCGAGGAAAGGCTGGCCCAGCGCGCGGGTGGTCAGCGCGTAACGCCAGCGGTGCGCCTGCGCAAAGCTCACCGCAGGCAGCGGCATGCCCAGTGCCTGCACCAGCTCGCGCTGCAGCGCGTGGGCAGCGGCGTCGGCGCTCAGCTCCCGATGCTCGGTGCTCCACTCGGGGCTGGCATGCACCACCCAGGCCTGCGCCGCGGGCGCGTGACCTGGACGCGAGGCCTGCCGCGCCAGCCAGGCGATGGCGCCGCGGTCGTGACGCTGTGCGTCGATGTCCACCGGCAGCGGCTCGCGCAGGCACAGCATCAGTGCCCAGCACGGCGCCATGCGGACCTCGTCCAGCGCCTGCTGCAGCAACGGCTCGATCGCCAGCAGCGCGCGCGTCTGCGGCGCCGGCGCGGTGCTGACCACCGCCGCATAGCGCTGCTCCAGCTCGATCCCGTCGCAGCACAGCTGCCAGCCATCGCCGTCGCGGCGCAGCGCGTCGACGGTGTGCTGCGTGCGCAGATCCAGCGTGGCGGCCAGCGGCTTGAGCAGCGCCGACATGCCGGGCGTGCCGACCTGCCACGGATGCGCGGCGTCCCGGGTGGCGGCGCGACGCGGCTGCCACACGGCCGCGCTGCCGGCCTCGCGCAGACGCTCGAGGTACTGTGCGAAGGCCGGCGTGTGGGCGGTGATGTACTGCGCGCCGTGATCGAAGGCCACGCCCGCTTCGTTGCGCCGCGTGGCCAGCCGGCCGCCGAGCCCGCGACTTTTCTCGAACAGCGTGACCGCGATGCCGCACTGCTGCAGCTGTGCGGCGCAGCTCACGCCGGCCATGCCGGCGCCGATCACGGCGACGCGCGGCGCGCTGGAGGGGGCCATTCGATATCCTTGTACGGTAGCGCGGGATTCTCGCACTGCGGAGTTCCCCCGGCAGCTCGACGCCTATGTCTGCGTCAGATGGCCGCAGGCTGGGCGCCGCTCTGGGTGGGCCGCTTAGCATCCGCGGATGCGTTCGCCGCCGCCACTGTTTTCGATCGTGCTGCCGACCCACAACCGGGCCGCGCTGCTGGAGCGTGCGCTCGCCTCCGTGGTAGCCCAGCATGAGCCGCGCTGGGAGCTGCTGATCGTCGACGACGGTTCCACCGACGGCACCTGGCCGCTGCTGTGCGACTGGCGCATGCGCGAGCCGCGGCTGCACTGCTGGCGGCAGCCCAACCGCGGCCAGTCGGTCAGCCGCAACCGCATGCTGCAGGCGGCACAGGCGCCGTGGATCGTGTTCCTGGACAGCGACGACGAGTTCGAGCCGCAGCATCTGGCGCGCCGCCGCGCGGCGATCGAGTCCAGCCCCGAGGTCGACCTGTGGCTGTCGCCGATGCGCGTGGTGGGCAGCTCGCTGGTGCCGTGCCTGCATCATCCGGGGCAGCTGATCCATGTCGATCGCTGTATCGGCGTGGGCATGCTGGCGGTGCGGCGCGAGTCGATCCTGGCGGTAGGCGGATTTCCCGAGCTGGGCTATGCCGAGGAGTCCGTCCTGATGCAGCGACTGCTGGCGGACGGCGTGCGCAGCGCGCGCCTGGACGAGCGTAGCTACGTCTACCACCGTGGCCACGCCGATACGATCACCCGCCGGCGCATGCCGTCCGGCTGAGCGCCGGCGCCCCGGCGTGAGGCCCTGCTGGCGCAGCCGCACGCCCGAGGGCAGCCCCAGCGTGGCGGCCGATTCGCGCAGCTCCGGCGCGATGCCGAGCCGTCCCGCCTGCGTATTGCGCGGCAGTACAGGAACGGCGCGGCGACCGCCGGTCAGGTGCCGATGCCGAGCAGCGGGATCATGCACACCGGCATCGCCAGCGACGGTACCGTCTGCAGCACGCCGGTCGGCCCGGTCACCAGCTGGCCGAGCCGTCGCCGCCGCGCGGCCAGCACGTCCAGCGGAATCGCCAGCAGCACCGCCAGCCCCAGCGACAGCAGCACCAGCTTGAATCGCGTTGGCATCGATGCGCCCGGTCAGCCCGCGCAGTGCCGCGACGAACGCCGGCGCGCTGTGCAGCAGCTCACCGTCCACGCGCACGCCGCCGCGTTCGGGCCACTCCAGTCCCGGCAGCAGGCGCAGCGCGGCGGATTTGCCCGAGCCGCTGCTGCCGATCAGCGCGGTGGTGCTGCCGGCCGCGAACGCGAGGCTGACGTCATCCAGCGCCAGCACCGCGCCGTAGCGCTTGCTCGCATGCGCGAGGGCAAAGGCGATGCGGGCACTCGCGACGGCGTCCGGCATGGCAGCTCCTGACGGCTCAGCGGCGGATGCGCTCAATGCGCCGCGTCGTGCGCGACGGCCTGCAGCAACTGGCGTGCGGCGGGTTTCCACACGCTCCAGCGGTGGCCGCCCGGCAGCACGAGCACGTGCCCGCGCGGCAGCAGCGGCGCCATCAGCGCAATCGACGGCCGCAGCCGGTCCTGTGCGCCATAGGCGAGCCAGACGTGCCGCGCGAGCGCCGGGTCGACGGACCAGTGCTGCAGATAGCGCCACAGCTCGCGCTGCCAGTTCTGCGCGCTGATCGGCTGCGCTGGGCCGGGGTTCCACTGCGCCAGCCCACCGGCCGCCACGATCTGCCTGCGGATCGTCGCGTCGCCCAGGTACGGCGCCAGCAGCAGCAAGCCGTGCAGCTCGCCCGGGTAGGCGCGGTCGTACAGCAGGGCGCCCAGGCCGCCGAGCGAGGTGCCGGCCAGCCACACCTGCCGGTAGCCGCGGCGCAGTGCCGGGACAACCACTTCGTCATGCAGCCGCCGGGTGGCGTTGCCGTCGGTGTAGTAGGCCATCGTGAGTGCGGCCAGTTCCACGTCGGCATCCGGCCACGCCTGCTGGATGATCTGCGCGATGCCGCTTTTCTGCAGTGCCGCCAGGTCGTCACCGCGGCCGGGCAGGAACACCACCAGCTGCCGCGCCGGCTGCGGCGCCGGCACAAACGCGGTGGGGATCGGTCGCGCCGCGTTGCCGAGTGCGATGCAGCCGCCGAGCAGGTTCAGCGCAAGCAGCAGCAGGCACCAGCGCAGGCAGCGGTACATCGGCGGCTTCTCCGGACAAACGGGCGTCAGTTGAGCTTGGCTGCTACAGCGCGTCGGTGCAATGCCCAGGCTCAGCGCGTGTGCAGGCTGCGCTGGGTAGTCTGTGCCAGACTGCCGCGGCTCCCGCCGCGCCACGTTTGAACCGTTGACATGATCGGCTTATCGTGGGTGCATGCCGGATCGGCCCGTCTGTCCCGGCAACGACAGGATCAGCGCCATGGCAAGACCCGCAGCGTGGCCCCCGAATGAACGCGAGCGCGTGGCGCGGCTGCATGCACTGGACGTGCTGGATACCGCCAGCGAACCGCTGTTCGATGCGCTGGCGCGCGCCGCGATGACCGCTGTCGCGGTGCCGATCGCGCTGATCAGCCTGATCGACACGCAGCGACAGTGGTTCAAATCCAACCTCGGCATGCAGGAGGTGGCGCAGACGCCGCGCGACCTGGCGTTCTGTGCGCACGCCATCCTCAGCGATGCGCTGATGGAAGTTCCCGACGCGCTGGCCGATCCACGCTTCGCCGACAACCCGCTGGTCACCGGCGCGCCGGGCATCCGCTTCTACGCCGGCGCGCCGATCGTGCTGGCCGACGGCCTGCGCATGGGCACGCTGTGCGTGATCGACCGCCAGCCGCGAGTGCTCAGCGACATGCAGCGTCAGGTACTGCAGCAGCTGGCGCGCGCCGTCGCCCAGGCGCTGCAGCAGCGCGTGCTGGCGCAGGAGCGTGACGCGGCGCTGCAGCGCGAGGCGGAGGCCGGGCAGCGACTTGCGCACATCCTGCAGGCCACTGGTGCCGGCACCGCCGAGTGGAACACCGCCAGTGGCGAGCTGCGCTGCAACGCCAACTGGGCGTCGATCAGCGGCCGCGCACTGACCGAGCTCGCGTCGCCGTCGCCGCAGCCGTGGTTTGCCGATCTGCATCCGGACGATCTGCCGCGGATGCAGGCGCTGCTTGAACAGCACCAGCGCGGCGAGCTGCCGGTGGTCGACGTCGAGACCCGGATCCGCCACCGCGATGGCCACTGGAGGTGGGTTCGCGACCGCCTGCGCGTGACCACGCGGGGCGACGACCGCGAGCCGGCCTGGATCCACGGCGTGCGCGTGGACATCGATGCCACCAAGCAGGCGCAGCTGGCGCTGGCCGCCAGCGAGGCCCGCGCGCGCGCGCTGTACGAGAGCACGCCGGCGATGATGCACTCGATCAATCCGCAGGGACGTCTGCTGTCGGTCAGCGACCAGTGGCTGCGCCGCCTCGGCTACCGGCGCGAGCAGGTGATCGGGCGACCGCTGACGGACTTTCTCAGCGAGGCCTCCGCCGAGCTGGCGCGCATCGTGGTGCCCGAGCTGTTCCGCAGCGGCCGCTGCGAGCGCGTGCCCTACCAGATGCTGCGCAGCGACGGCAGCATGATCGACGTGGAGCTGTCGGCCACCATCGAGTACGACGATTTCGGCGCGCCGGTGCGCAGCATGGCGATCATCGAGGACGTCACCGCCCGTCACCTCGCCGAGCGCCGGCTGATCGCCAGCGAGGCGTTTCTGGAGCGCACCGGCCAGCTCGCCGGCGTCGGCGGCTGGGAGGTCGACCTCGACACCAACGAGGTGTACTGGTCCGACGAGACCTGCCGCTTGCACGAGGTGCCGCCCGGCTTCCGCCCCACGGTGGAGGAGGCGATCAGCTTCTACGCGCCGGAGGCACGCGAGGTGATCGGGGCGGCGGTAAAGAAGGGGATCGACGATGGCACCGACTGGGATCTGGAGCTGCCGCTGGTCACTGCCACCGGACGCCGTTTCTGGGGCCGTGCGGTGGGCTCGGTGCAGTTCGAGGGCGGGCGCCCGCGCAAGCTGGTCGGTGCGTTCCAGGACGTCACCTTCCGGCGCCGCGCGATCGCCTCGCTCGAAGCCAGCGACCGGCGCTTCCGCAAGCTGTTCCAGTACAGCCTGGGGCTGATCTGCACGCACGACCTGGACGGCGTGCTGCTGTCGGTGAACCCGGCCGCCGCGCGCTCGCTCGGCTACGCGGTGGCCGAGCTGATGGGCCGGCGGCTGGACGAATTCATGCGGCCCGAGTACCGCGAGCGGTTTCGCGGTTACCTCGACCGCGTCCGCGACAAGGGCAGCGATTCGGGCCTGCTGCACCTGATCGCGCCGGACGGTGGCATGCGCATCTGGCAGTACCACAACGTGCTCGACGACGAGGGCGACGAGCCCTACGTGCTGGGGCACGCGCAGGACATCACCGAGCGCGAGCAGCAGGTGCAGCAGCTGCGCGACTGGAGCGTGCGCGATCCGCTCACCGGCTGCTTCAACCGGCGCTTCCTCGACGAACTCGCCGACAGCATGGGTGATGACGAGGTGTGGGGCTGCATCGCGGTCGATCTGGACCGCTTCAAGCAGGTCAACGACACCCATGGCCACCAGCGCGGCGACGAGGTGCTGGTGGCGATGGGCCGTTTCCTGCAACGCCACGTGCGCCCGGCCGACGTGGTGGTGCGCATGGGCGGCGACGAATTCCTGGTGCTGCTGAAGCAGGCCGACGAGCGTCTCACTGCAGAGGTGGTGCAGCGTCTGGACAGCGAGCGCCAGCAGGCGCCGATCGCCTTCACCCTGGGCGAGGCGGTGCGGCAGTCCGGCAGCACGCTGGACAGCGCGCTGGCCGCAGCGGACAAGCGCCTGTACGAGGCGCGGGCAGGGCGCGACTTGCGCCAGGGTTGAGCGCGCTGCGGCGCTTTGCCAGGTGCTCAGGCCGAAGTCGGGCGCGGCACCGGCTCGGCCTCGTCGACGGCCTGTGCGGACACGTCCGCCATCATCCAGCCGTTGCCGCCGCGCTTCTTGGCGACGTACATGGCCGCATCGGCACGGCGGATCAGCTGCATGCCCTCGCCGCCGTGCTCGGGATACACCGCGATGCCGATGCTGGCGGCGATCTGCAGCCGCTGCCCGGTCAGTTCGAACGGTCGCTGCAGCGCGACGCAGATCTTTTCCGCCACGACGGCGGCATGCTCGGCCAGCGCCAGCGTGGGCAGCATCACCACGAACTCATCGCCGCCCAGACGGCCCACCGTGTCGGACTCGCGCACGCAGTAGCGAATGCGCGTGGCCACTTCGCGCAGCAGCTGATCGCCGGTGGCATGCCCGCAACTGTCGTTGACCTGCTTGAAGCGATCGAGGTCGATGTACAGCAGCGCGAGCCGCTCGGCATGGCGGCGGGCCCGGGCCAGTACGGTGTGCAGGCGATCGTGGAACAGCTCGCGGTTGGGCAGGTCGGTCAGCGCGTCGTGACGCGCGATGTGCCGCAGCCAGGTATCGGTCTGCTTGCGCTCGATCGCCGCGGCCACCTGGGTGGAGACGAACTGCAGCAGCAGCTTGTCCTGCTGGCTGTAGCTGACCTCGCCGGAATAGCTCTGCACCACCAGCGCGCCGATCACGCCCTTGCCCGAACTCAGCGGCACGCCCAGCCACTCCAGCGCGTCGCGCCCCCCGAACGGCCGCACCCGCGAAGGCAACTCGATCGGCTGGTCGGGCGTGAGGAACAGCGGCTGGCCGCTGCGGA
>JAJXTX010000176.1 GCA_021783385.1 Pseudomonadota bacterium | reverse complement strand
AGGGCATCTACGGTCGGCGCATGTACGAGACCTGGTACAAGATGACGCAGATGGTGCTGACCGGCTTCCCGCTGCAGAAGGTGCTGACCCACCAGATCGCGATCGACGATTTCCAGAAGGGTTTCGACCTGATGGACGCGGGCCAGTGCGGCAAGGTCGTCTGCTCCTGGAACTGATCCAAATGGCAGCCAGCCGAAGTGATGCACCAGCTGCTCGAAGCGAACATGCCGGTCGACGCGCAGACGCTGCACCAGCTGGCCGATCGACGGGCGCAGACCGTGGATCAGTGGTTGCGCGGCAAGCTCGATTCACAGCGTATCGCGTTGCCCCGTCGCTGCTCGATGCCAAGGGCATCCGCGAAAAGGGCAAGACGACGACGCGGGTGGATGTCGGCCTGCACTGAGAGATTGTGATCCGAGCCAGCCGCACGTTGCCATCGCGGCGCAACCGGCGGCTGCGCAGCCTACAATGGCGCCCTGTCTTCCATCGGTCGGGATCCCATGAGCTACTCAGCCAAGGCGCGCTACGCCAGCGAAATCCAATCCATCCGCGAGCAGGGCTTGTTCAAGGCCGAGCGCATCATCGTCTCGCCGCAGTCGGCCGAGATCGAGCTGGCGGGCGGGCGCAAGGTACTCAATTTCTGCGCCAATAACTACCTGGGCCTGGCCGATCACCCCGAGGTGATCGCCGCCGCCAAGCAGGCGCTGGACACCCATGGTTTCGGCATGGCCAGCGTGCGCTTCATCTGCGGCACGCAGGATCTGCACAAGCAGCTGGAGGCGAAAATCGCCGCGTTTTTCGGCACCGAGGACACCATCCTCTACGCCGCCTGCTTCGATGCCAACGGCGGCCTGTTCGAACCGCTGCTGGGCGAGCAGGATGCGGTGATCTCCGACGCGCTCAACCATGCTTCGATCATCGACGGCATCCGCCTGTGCAAGGCCCAGCGCTTCCGCTACGCCAACTGCGACATGGCGGATCTCGAACGGCAGTTGCAGGCGGCGGACGCCGCCGGCGTGCGCACCAAACTGATCACCACCGACGGCACTTTCTCGATGGACGGCTTCATTGCCCCGCTCGACCAGATCACCGCGCTGGCCGAAAAGTACAACGCGATGGTGCACATTGACGAATGCCACTGCACCGGCTTTCTCGGCGCCAGCGGCCGCGGCGCGGCGGAAGTCTGCGGCGTGATGGATCGCATCGATATCTTCACCGGCACTCTGGGCAAGGCCCTTGGCGGCGCGCTGGGTGGCTTCACCACCGGCCCCAGCGATGTGATCGAACTTCTGCGCCAGCGCTCGCGGCCGTACCTGTTTTCCAACTCGCTGCCACCGCACGTGGTGGCTGCGGCGATCAAGGTGTTCGACATGCTGTCCACGGCCGATGACCTGCGTGAGCAGCTGCGGCAGAACACCCGCTATTTCCGCGCGCAGATGACGCAGGCCGGCTTCGAGATCAAGCCTGGCGTGCACCCGATCGTGCCGGTGATGATCCACGACGCGCACAAGGCGCAGGCGATGGCCGCCGCCCTGCTCGACGAGGGCATCTATGTCACCGGCTTTTTCTACCCGGTCGTGCCGCAGGGACAGGCGCGCATCCGCACGCAGATGAGCGCGGCGCATACGCGCGAACACCTGGACCGCGCGATCGCCGCATTCACCGCCGTGGGCCGGCAGCTGGGCGTGATCGGCGGGTAAGCAACGGCGGCGACCGGGTCAACGCGGCACGGGCGTGCGTTTGCGGGTATCCAGCGCCGCCACTTCGTCCGGATGCAGTCGCCGCCATTGCCCTTTCGCCAGATCGCCCAGCGCCAGCGTGCCGATCGCCACGCGGATCAGACGCAGCACGTCGAAGCCGAGCGCGGCCAGCAGGCGGCGGATATGCCGGTTGCGTCCTTCGTCCAGCACCACTTCCAGCCACGCATTCTTTTCGCCGGCGCGCAATAGCGCGACGGCGGTCACCCTGAGCAGATCGCCGGCATCGGGAATCCCCGCCCGCATCGCGGCAAGCACCGCTTCATCCGGACGGCCGGCCACCTGCACGTGATAGGTCTTGGGCAGATGGGTCGCCGGCTCGGTGATGCCGGCGGCCCAGCTCGTGTCGTTGCTCAGCAGCAACAGGCCCTCACTGGCCTTGTCCAGCCGGCCCACCGCACCCAGCCACGGCAACCCGGCCGTGGCCAGCGCGGTGTAGACCGTATCGCGTCCGTGTTCGTCGGCGGCGGTCACCAGCTGGCCACGCGGCTTGTTGAAGGCCACATACGCGCGCTCGATTGCGCGCACGGCCTGACCATCCACCGCGATCAGCTGCCGCTCGCCAAGCGTGGCATGCTGCGGGTCACGCACCACCCGGCCGTCCAGCGTCACGCGGCCGGCGCGAATCCACTGCTCCGCCTGGCTGCGCGAACACACGCCGAGCTTGGACAGCGCCCGCGCAAGCCCATGCTGCGGCGGACGAACGGAAGTGTGGGGCGAAGGCAGGCGCGGCATCGGGCAGACACGAATCGAGGAGCAATGTGGCGCAAGGATAGCGGTGAACTGCCACTACGCGTGGGCAGGCGTGGCAGATGCGGGGTGAGCGGGTGCGAAAAAAAAACCCGGCCGAAGCCGGGTTCTTTTTCACATCACTTGCAGCGGCGGTTCGATTACTGCTGAACCTGCAGCTCGGTACGACGGTTCTGCGCGCGACCGGCGTCCGTGGCGTTGTTGCCGATCGGATCGTTCTTGCCGTGGCCGATCGGACCTTCCAGGCGGCTTGCAGCAATGCCATGGCTGGTCAGGTAATCGTACACGATCTTGGCGCGACGCTCGGACAGGCTCTGGTTGTATGCATCGCTACCAATCGAGTCGGTATAACCGGCGACCGTCACGTGCACTTGCGGGTAACGCTGCAGGGTGTCAACAGCCTGATTGAGCACCGAAATCGAGTCAGCGGTGGGTTCAGCCAAAGCCTTGGAGATGTCAGTCTCGCCCTTCTTCGGGCGGTCGAACTTGAAGTTCACACCGCGCAGGTCGATGACAACCTTCTGCGGGCAACCATCGGGGCCGACAATCGTGCCTTCCGGCAGGTTCGGGCACTTGTTGTCGCAGAGGTTCACGCCATTGACGATGGTTTTGGAGCAGTCAGGCGCGGCCGGAGCCGGGGCAGCGACGGCAGCAGCCGGGGCAGCAGCAGCCGGGGCGCCGAAGCGCGAGACGATGCTGAGGCCGAGGAACTCGTCGCCGTAGCCGCTCTTGGCCGGGTTGGACTTGTTGTCCCAGTCATAGCGGTAGCCGGTTTCCACGCGGATGTCGGTGCTGTCGGTGATCGTCTTGGACACACCGAAGCCCAGTTCGGCGGCCGGGGCCCAGCCGCGCGCCATCGGGTTCTGGTGATGGCTGCCCATCAGGCCGGCGAGCAGGTACGGACGCCATGCATTCCAGTCGCCGTAATAGAAGCGAGCAGCGACGCCGATCGTGTTGTTGGCCCATGAGTTGGTGCCATGGCCGCCGCCCATTGCAGCGCCGTTGTCGATGCGACGATTGGTGCGGTCGATGAATGCGTCGATCGAGAGGTTCGGGGTGAAGAAGCGACCAAAGCCCAGCCCGTAATAGAACTGGCGGCTATTGGTGTGACGGCTGGTGTCGTTGTAGTAGCCGCCGATGGTCGGCGCGATGTACCAGCGACCGTCGTAGCTGGAAATACCGGAACTGGTGCTCGCGGAGTCGGCGGGAGCGGTAGCGGCGTCCTGCGCATGAACGGCACCTACGCCGCCCAGGGCGAGCGCGATCAGAAAGTACATGCCCTTACGTTTCATCAGGTGTCTCCTCATTATTTGAAGGTTTTTCGCATCCGTTCAACTCCTGTACGGAGTTCAAGCGTCGGATCGGAATCATTCAGCTGTCGCACTTGTGGCGTCCGATCAGCTGTGCCGCAACAACAGCGCGAAGTGTAGCAAAATCGTTAAGTGGTTCGCACGTTTGAATCTTGACAACGCGATGGTCTCGGTGAGGTTTTGTTCAGGAAAACCCGGATCCCTACTGTGGTCATGTCCAAAACCAGAGCGCCGCGCCAGCGCCTTGACCGTCTTAATATTCCAGTCACACCGTCTTTACAATGTGAAGAGCCCGAGGAAAACATGCGCGGGCATGGCATCGAGTCTGGCAGGATCGCTCATCGCCGCCAGGATCGCCTTGACGCGATGCGCCGGCAGATGTCCGCGCATGGCGGACTCGAACTTTTGCAGTAACACCGGAATGCCCTCGGCACGGCGCTTGCGATGGCCGATCGGATAGTCGATCGAGACTTTGTCGGTGCGGCTGCCGTCCTCGAAGAACACCTGCACCGAATTGCCGATATAGCGCTTGTCCGGATCGAAATAGTCGCGGGTGAATTGCGCGTTCTCGCTCACCAGCATTTTTTTGCGCAGCGCGTCGATGCGCGGGTCCGCGGCCACCTCATCGCTGTAATCGTCCGCGGTCAGGCGGCCAAAGATCAGCGGCACCGCCACCATGTACTGGATGCAATGATCGCGGTCAGCGTAATTGGCCAGCGGACCGGTCTTGTCGATGATGCGGCAGCCGGCTTCCTGCGTCTCGATCACGATACGCTCGATCTGCTCCAGCCTGGCGCCGACCTGGTCGTGCAGCTGCATGGCGCATTCCACCGCGGTCTGCGCGTGAAACTCGGCCGGGAAACTGAGCTTGAACAGCACGTTTTCCATCACGTAGCTGCCGAAGGCACGCTCGAACTCGAATGGCTGGCCCTTGAACGCCACGTCGCTGTAGCCCCAGGTCTTGGCGCTGAGAGCCGACGGATAGCCCTCCACACCGCGATAAACCGCATTGATTGCGTGCGTGACGGCGCGCCGGCAGGCATCGCCAGCGGCCCAACTCTTGCGCGGCCCGGCGTTCGGCGCGTGGCGGTAGGTGCGCAGTGCGCCGTTGTCGATCCAGCTGTGTGACACCGCGGTGGTGATCTGTTCCTTGCTGCCGCCCAGCATCGCTGTGGCCACCGCGGTTGATGCCAGCCGCACCAGGACCACGTGATCCTGGCCGACGCGGTTGAAGCTGTTTTTCAGCGCGTAGCAGCCCTGGATCTCGTGCGCCTTGATCGCCCAGGTGAGCACGTCGCGCACGCTCGGGGGCGGCGTACCCTCGCGCCCTGCCTTGCGGCCGAGGTAATCGGCGACCGCGAGAATCGCACCGAGATTGTCCGACGGATGCCCCCACTCGGCCGCCAGCCAGGTGTCGTTGAAGTCGAGCCAGCGGATCTGCGTGCCGATCGCGAACGCGGCCTGCACCGGGTCCAGTTCATGGCTGGTGCCCGGCACGCGGGCGCCGCCTGGCAGCGTGGCGCCCGGCACCAGCGGTCCCAGGTGCTTGACGCATTCAGGAAATTTCATCGCCAGCATCGCCGTGCCGAGCGAGTCGAGCAGCATGTAGC
>JAJXTX010000175.1 GCA_021783385.1 Pseudomonadota bacterium | reverse complement strand
TGGCGTCGATCCTGGCGCCGTTCGCCAATCCGCTGCGGGTCGAGGGATTCACCGACGACGTGCCGATCAGCACGCCGCTGTATCCGTCCAATTGGGAATTGTCCGCGGCGCGCGCGGCGAGCGTGGCGCGCCTGTTCGCCGGACACGGCGTGCGGCCCGATCGGCTCGGCATTCTGGGCTGGGCCGATGTGCGTCCGCTGGCCAGCAATGCCACGGCCGCCGGGCGCAATCAGAACCGGCGCGTGCTGGTGGTCGTGGAGAACGACGCGCCGGCGTCGAACCGTAGCCGCAGCGCTGCCGCGCAGGTCGGCGCAGCCCTGGCCGGGGACACGCCGGCGCTGCCGGTCATGCATGATGCCGGCACCCCCCGCAACACCGTCCTGCCCGAGCACATCCGATGACTGGTCCTGCTGATCGTGGAGTGATTGCATGAACGTTTCCGCTGCCGCCGCCGATCCGCGCGAACAGCACTGGCTGTCGTTCCAGATCAGCAACCAGCTCTACGCGGCGCCCCTGATCAAGGTCAGCGAAGTCATCCGCCAGGGCGAGCTGACGCCGGTGCCGGGGGCCGCTGCCGATCTGCTGGGCATCCGTCATTTGCGCGGGCGCATCATCCCGGTGCTGGATGGCCGCATGCGGCTTGGTCTGCCGGTCGATCCAGCCGGCGATCCGGCGCGGGCCCGCATCGTGATGCTGTCGCACGCTGATCAGCTGATCGGTCTGCGGGTGGACGCCGTGGGCGAGTTGTTGTGTGCCGACGACGCGCAGATCGCGCCGCCGCCACCCGGCCGGGCCAGCCGCAGCGACGATCCGGTCAGTGGCGTATTGTCCTGGCAGGGTGGTTTCGTCGCGTTGCTCGACGTGGGCCGACTGTGCCGGTTGATGTCAATCCGGGAGAGCGATCATGTGGCTTGAAATCGTTGCGGGCCTGCTGGGCTTGCTGGGGCTGCTGCAGTTCCTGCTGCTGTTTCTGCTGTGGCGCCGGATGCGCCAGTGGCAGCCGCGCCTCGATGCACTGGCACACGGCGCGGCATACGCCTGTACCGATGTGCCGACCTCGATGCTGGTGGCGGTGCTGGGGCGGCTGCAGCAGCGCCTTGACCAGCTCGAACAGCAATCGCCACCGTCCCGGCATTCCTACGATCTGGCCCAGCAACTGGCCCGCGAAGGCGCTGACGTGGAGCAGCTCGTTGCCCGCTGCGGGTTGTCGCGCGATGAGGCCCGGCTGGTGCGGCAGTTGCATCCGCTCAATCAGTGATCGCCCGGTCCGGCCGCGTCGCCGAAGTTCCCGGGCATGCCGTCAGGGTCGGGCATTTTCCTCGAGCGGAAACTGGTGGTGCAACTCCCGCTGGCATCGGCTCAGCAGCGCGGGAGTGAAGCTGTCCGACCAGCAGTGGCGGAGATCAAGCTGGGGGTCGATCCGTCCGTGTTCGCCCAGCAGCTGCACGGTCGCCAGCAGGTCCGCCATCGACAGCGCTGCGCCCAGGGGTGACAGGGTGGTCGATCTTTCGGTGCTGCGGCGTTCCTTCAGCGCCTCGATGATCGGGGCCGGCAAGTCCCAGTAGCGTGCCGCCTGCAGCGACAATTCTGCGGCGAGCCGAGCGCAGCTGGCGAGAAAGCCGGAGGACAGTGCCGCGGCGGGAGCCGGCATCAACTGATTGAGCAGGCGGATCACGGCGCCAGTGCCGCTGTGGCAGGAAATGCCGGCCAGATAGGACTCGAACGTGTCGCAGCCACTGCTGCGGCCGAGCAGGGCGCAGGCGTAGGCGCAGCGTTCGGCGTGCTCCCAAAGTCGTTCGCCGGCGACATGGCCGAAGGTGCCGGCATTCGCCTGCAGGATGGGCTTCATGGAATGCTGGATCAACACCCGGCGCAGGCCATCCTGGCCGAGCAGCAGGATCGCGTGCTGCAGGCTTCGAATCGGCTGCACCGAACGGTAGTGCACGCTGCCGGTCACCCGCATGACTTCACCGACCATCAACGGATCGCGGCCGACCAGCGCGGCCAGTTGGCGGCTGGCGACATTGTCGTTTTTCAGCATGCGCAGCAGTTGCGGCAACACGCTCGGCAGGCGCGGCAGGCTGCGGATATCGAAGCGTGCGCTCAGCAGTTCCAGCCGCTTGAGGGTGGCCAGCTCGAACGCGCTGGGTTCGTCTGTTTCACGCTCGGGCAGGCTGAATACAAAGCGGTGGAAGCGATCCTCGATCTCTGCCAGCGCCATGACTGGCTGGGTCGGCTCGGGCATGCCCGGTGCATCCGCGGGCACACCGATCGTCGCTGCGGCGACCGATCGCACGCGCTTCGCGGTTACTCTTCGGCGATGAAAGAAGCGCTGCCACAGGCTCCTCATGTCATGTGCCCCGCACTCCCGCGCCGCTCACATGCGCGCGGGCCATGCCCCGCTATCGGCGCCGGCCGGGAGAAATTTAGCCGGTCGCCGGTGCCTGCTCCGGCGTGTTTCAGGCACGCCGCTGCGCAAAGTCATCGAGCAGCCCGGCCAACTGCTGCACCGCCTGCATGCTGACCGCGTTGTAGAGCGAGGCGCGCAGGCCGCCGATCGAACGGTGACCCTCCAGGCCGGAAAAGCCCGCCGCCTGCGCCTCGGCCAGAAACAGATCGTGGTGTGCCGGGGCACGGAAGCGAAAGGCGACATTCATCGCCGAGCGCGCCGCCGGGTCGGCGTGGATCTCGATCATCTCCGGGTGCCGTTCCAGCGCCTGATACAGCGTGGCCGCCTTGTCCAGGTTGATCTTCTCCATCGCATCCACGCCACCGATCTCGTCGCGCAACCAGCGGCTGACCAGATTCAGCACGTAGATCGAGAACACCGGTGGCGTGTTGTAGTTCGAACCGTGTTCGACATGGGTCCGATAGTCCAGCATCGGTGGCAGTCCGGCGGGTATGCGCGAGAGCATCGCGTCGTCGATCAGCACCAGGGTCACTCCGGCCGGGCCGAGGTTCTTCTGCGCGTGGGCATACACCATCGCGTAGTCGCCGATGTCGAAGCGACGCGACAGGAAGTCCGACGACATGTCCGCGATCAGCGGTACCCCGTTGGGTAGGGGGGCGTCGCGGAACTGCAGGCCTTCCACGGTTTCATTGCTGATGAAGTGCAGGAACGGTGCCTGCGCCGACCGCTCCAGCGACGACCACGCCGGCAGGCGCCGGTAACCCTCGGCGACGCCATCCCACACGATGCGGGAGCGGACGACGGCTTCGGCTTCGCCGATCGCCTTGCGGCTCCAGTAGCCGGAGGCCACAAATTCAGCAGGTGCCCGGGCGGCGGCCGCGAAGTTCATCGGAATCATCGAGAACTGCAGGCTGCTGCCACCCTGCAGGAACAGGATGTGAAAGCGCTCGGGGATGTCGAGGAAGCGGCGAATGTTGTCCTGCGCCTCCTGCAGCAAGGCCCGGAACCAGTCCGAACGATGGCTCATGCCAAGGATGGAAATGCCGGTCTCCGGCAAGGCGGTGATCGCGCGCTGGGTCTGATCCAGCACCGAGGGTGGCAAGGCGCCCGGGCCGCCGGAGAAATTGAGCAGGTTGGACAACATGAGGGGGCGTGATCCGTGGGATTAGACAGCGGGTTCGGCGTGTCGACGCAACATGGCGTGGAATGCGCTGAAAACTTTGTGCATCTGTGCCGCCTTGTAGGGATAGAGCGCGCGATCGTCCATGGCGTGGACCACCAGCGCATTGGCCATCTCGAAGATGAGCAGTTCGCCAGCGGTGGTTTCCGCACAGTCGAAGCCGACGTAATCCAGGCCGAAGCGCTGCTGCACGGCGCTCAGGGCATCAAAGTGCCTGCGCGCGAAATCGTCGTCGAAGTGCGCCATCAGCCGCGCCTCTTCGTCGCGTCGGGCCGCATCGGCCTGCATTTCCGCATACGGGTAATGCACCATCCAGTGCTGCGAGATCCCCATGTGGCAGACGTAGGGGCGTCCCTCGATCAGCACCACGCGGTACTTGCGGAACAGGCCATCGGCCGAGGCGTAGTCGATGAAACCGGCGACGAAGAACTGCTCCGCAGTGACCCGCTGAAGGTAGGTCGTGATGTCGGCGGGCGTGTCGATCCGGCACAGGTCGGTACCGGCATGCGAGCCGAGCGGTCGCAGGATGATCGGAAACCCGATCTCCGGCAGCAGCAGGCCGTCCGGTTGCGCGGCAGCAGCCAGTGCCTGCAGTGCGGCACGCCCGATGCGACGGGTGGCGGCCATGCGCAGCCCGGGTACGTCGCGCAACACCTCGCATGCCTCGCTGCGCGAAAGCCGGGGAATGCGTTGCGGCTTATTCAGAACCGGGCGCGGCCAGCCCTGCAGATAGTCGGCCAGCTCGGCCAGCGTCGGGCTGTGCGCATCCGCCTCGCTGATCGCCACGAAGACCAGATCGTGCGGGGGAAGCTGTGACGGCCAAGGCAGGCCCGGCCCCACGTACAGCACGTCGATGGCAAATCCGGCGTCGTCGAGCAGACATTCGATCGGCGTGTTCGCCATCAGATCGCCGGGCGTCTTGATCACCAGCAGCCGGAGCTCCGCGTCATCCGTGCCGGCGATGCGGAACAGCTGCTGCAGTTTCAGCGCTTCGCCCAGCACGGCCAGCCCGTTTTCCTTCTGGAAACGCAGCTGCTGGATCAGGGCCAGGTCGAGCATCGCGTAGGCATCCCGGTCGCATTCGGCGCGCTGGATCAGCCCGGGCACATGCACGGTCAGATCCTGCTCGTGGAAAGCTGCACGCAGCAAGGCCGACAGCCCCAGCAAGGGCGGCGGCGATGCCGGTACGTCGCTGTCGCACAGAGCGTGCGCAAGCGTGGCCGCGCCGGAGGGGTGATCGCAGATGGACATAAGAGGCGGAACCGATGCCGCCCGCTGGCGGCGCAAAGACAACGGTTGATGGGCATCGAAGCGCTGCACCGCCCGTCGATCCGGCGACGGCGGGCTGTTTCAAGGTCAGGCTGCAACCGCGCGGTCACGTGGCACATCCCTGCCACGCCGACCGCGCGTCAGCGTCAACTATCTGGCGCATGATCGTCATGCATGCATGATCCATGCCGCCGAACCGGCCGGCGACGTAGCCCAGCGCCCATCTGTTCGCGCAGGGATTTGCTCCTCGGTTATTTTCGCCGTGCGCGCCCAGCTCGCTTTCTGACCGCCCCGGGCGGGACCTCGCGGGCTTCGACCGCAGCCGTATTCCGGTGGCGAAGCGGATCGGCGGCACAACGCGCGCCGCGCTTCATGCGGTTTGCAACGACGTGCGCCGCAAAGGCGGCAACCGATGCCGGCGCGCGGGTGAACACGTCACGCTGCGGATGCTTGCTGCTGCTGTCGCGCAAGCGCCGTGCCGGTCATTCCTCGGCAGCGTCATAGACCGTGGCCAGAACGGATGCGGCGGCGGCATACAGCAGCGTGGGGACATCTTCGCGCAGGCGCAGAGCCGCCAGCATGGCGGCAATCTGCGGATCATGATG
>JAJXTX010000013.1:5630-23224 GCA_021783385.1 Pseudomonadota bacterium | reverse complement strand
CATGTTGGGCAGGCAGCGCAGGAAGCTGAGATCGAAGCTGCCCGAATGCGTGGCGCCATCGGGGCCGACCACGCCGGCACGGTCGATCGCGAAGGTGACGTCGAGATTCTGCAGCGCCACGTCGTGGATGGCCTGGTCGTAGGCGCGCTGCAGGAAGGTGGAGTAGATCGCCACGACGGGTTTCGCACCCTCGCAGGCCATGCCGGCGGCCAGCGTCACCGCGTGCTGCTCGGCGATCGCCACGTCGAAATAGCGCCCGGGGTATTCCTTCGAGTAGCGCACCAGCCCCGAGCCCTCGCGCATTGCCGGGGTGATCGCCAGCAGGCGCTCATCGGTGGCGGCCATGTCGCACAGCCAGTCGCCGAAGACGTCGGTGTAGGTGGGCTTGGCCGGCGCGGTTTTCTTCACCAGCCCGGCCTGCGGGTCGAACGGGCCGACCGCGTGGTATTCGATCTGCGCCTGTTCGGCCGGCGCGTAGCCCTTGCCCTTGGTGGTGATCACGTGCAGCAGCTGCGGGCCGGGCAGCTCCTTCACCGTGCGCAGCGCGTGCAGCAGCAGCGGCAGGTTGTGACCGTCGATCGGGCCGGTGTAATGGAAACCCAGCTCCTCGAACAGCGTCGAGGGCACGAACATGCCCTTGGCGTGCTCCTCCCAGCGCTTGAAGAAGCGGCCGAACAGCGACTGCCGGGGGATCGCCCGCTTGGCCCGCTCGCGCCACACGTTGAGCGTGTGGCTGGCCATGGCGCGGGCCATCATCTTGGTCAGCGCGCCCACGTTTTCGCTGATCGACATGCCGTTGTCGTTGAACACCACCAGCATGTTCGGCTCCACGTCGCCGCCGTGGTTGAGCGCCTCGAACGCCATGCCGGCGGTCATCGCGCCGTCGCCGATCACCGCGACGACCTTGCGCGGGTCACCCTTGCGCTGCGCGGCGAGCGCCATGCCCAGCGCAGCGGAGATCGAGGTGGAGGAGTGGCCGACGCCGAAGGTGTCGTACTCGCTTTCCTCGCGGCGCGGGAACGGCGCCAGGCCCTCCTTCTGCTTGATCGTGGTGATGCGCTCGCGCCGGCCGGTGAGGATCTTGTGCGGATAGCACTGGTGGCCGACGTCCCACACCAGCCGGTCCGCCGGCGTATCGAACACGTGGTGCAGCGCCACGGTAAGCTCGACCACGCCCAGCCCCGCACCGAAGTGGCCGCCGGAGCTGGCCACCGCCTCGATCAGGTACTGGCGCAGTTCGTCGGCCACGGCGGGCAGCTCGTCATCGGGCACGCGGCGCAGGTCGGCGGGCGTGTCGATGCGGGCCAGATGGGGGTAGCGGGCAAGCTCGATCATCGGCGTATTGTTGGCCCAGCGGCGGGGCGGGGCAAGGGCGGGACGGTGAACGCGGGGTGACGTCGCGGCGCGATGCCCGGCCGGCAGCCAGCCGCGGACCGCCGGCGCGTTGCCCGGTTCAGGCGGCGACGGGGCGCCGGTTGCGCGGCAGGTGGCTGACCAGGAATTCCATCTGGTCGGCCAGGATGTTGCGGTTGGAGAGAATCAGGTGCTCGACCCAGCTGGGCCGGTACGGCACCGCCAGCAGCGGCATCCTGGCCTGCTGCGGCGTGCGGTTGCTCTTTTTCAGGTTGCAGGCGAGGCAGGCGCTGACCACGTTTTCCCACTCGTCCTTGCCGTGCTTGGAAATCGGCAGCACGTGGTCGCGGGTCAGTTCGCCGCGGGTGAAGTGGTCGCCGCAGTACAGGCAGATGTGGCGGTCGCGTGCGAACAGCGCGGTGTTGGTCAGCGCCGGCGCGGGGTCGATCGCATGGTCGCGGCAGTGGCCGGTGCTGGCGATGATCGGGTGCAGCTGCAGCCGGCTCTGCGCGCCGAGCAGGCGGTTGTGGCCGCCGTGCACGGTGAGGCAGGGGTCGCCCAGCGTCCAGGCGACCGCCTCGCGCACGTACAGGCACACCGCCTGCTGCCAGCTGATCCAGTCGAGGATGCGGCCGGAGGCGTCCAGCGACAGCACGCGCGTGGCGTGCAGGTCGTTTCGATGCGGCACGTCCGTCTGCATGGCTTCCATCAGCGTGACATCCATCAGCATGTAGATCGTCCTTCAGCCTGGGCCTGGGAGAGCATTTCAGCGATGTGTTATGCGCAATTCATGCCAGCATAGAACACTTTCGCGGCAATTCGCAGGCCGCTGCGACTGCCTGTCCGGAAGCACGGTCGCCCACGCGTGGCACCGCTGATATAGTTGTGGATCAAACAGATCCGACGCCGGGTTTGGGAGGGGGCGCCTCGTTGGCGACCCCGGCACGGCGGGGCTAGAGGTAAGCAACGTGGCTGAAGTTCTTTTCTACGAGCGTCCGGTGCCGCTCAATCGCAACGAGCACAAGGATCTGCGCCTGAAGGGCGTGGCCAACGTGAAGTTCGCCCGCAACGTGCACTCGGTGCCGCTCACCGGCGCGGAGTTCGCCATCGCCGCGCGCGATCTGCTGATCGTGTTCGCCGGCGTGACCGCGGCCGATGCCGGACCGATCGCGCTGCTCGGCCTGCGCCAGAACGAGAACCTGTACGTCGACGCGGACGGCCAGTGGGCGCAGAACGCCTACGTGCCGGCCTTCGTGCGCCGCTATCCGTTTGTGCTGGCCGAGAAACCCGCCGGGCAGGAGGGCGACGATTTCACCGTGTTTCTGGACGAGCGCTACGAGGGGTTCAACACCGTCGAGGGCGAGCGCCTGTTCAAGGAAGACGGCACCGACACCGAGCTGCTCACCAACGCGGTGAACTTCCTCGGCGAGTTCCAGCAGAACGTGACGCGCACCCGCTGGTTCATGGACCAGCTGGTCAAGCACGACCTGCTGGAGCCGCGCAACGTGCGCCTGGAAAAGCCCGCGATGGATGGCCAGGAAGCCCGCTCGATCAACCTCAACGGCCTGTTCGTGGTGAACGAGGAGAAGCTGCGCGCGCTGGACGACAAGACCTGCCACGAGTTCGCCCGCGAAGGCGTGTTCGGCTGGGTCTACGCCCACCTGCTGTCGCTGGCCAACATCGACCGCCTGTCGGCGCGCCTCAGCCAGCGCGAGCAGGCCGAGACGCCCGCCGCCGGCCTCAGCATCAACTGATCCTGGCCAGACGGGCGCATCCGGATCCGGGTGCGCCCACGGCGTCCTGCCGAAGGGCCGTCGGAAGCGATTCCAGCGGCCGCCATTCGCCTTAAGACGATCCTAAGCAAGCTGCGGCATGATGGGGCGATGAGGATTTTTCGATCGCCATCGCTCGCCGTGAGCCGTCTCTCCGCCCTGTCGTCCGGATCGCCTTCGCCACGGAGGCCAGCAGTGCAATGGCGGCTGGCGGCGGTAGTCGCCAGTGGCACCCTGATCGCCGGTTGCGCCACCTATGCGCCCTCGCCGCTGGGCAACGGGCGCGGCAGCAGCGACGTCGCCAGGCTCAGCGTGGCGGCGGCCTCGATGCCTACGCTTGACCTCGCCGCACACACCTTCGACCCCGCCAACGGCCTGGACGTCACCGAGACGGCGATGCTGGCGGTGGCCAACAATCCGTACCTGCGCGTGCAGCGCGATGCGCTCGGCGTGGCGCGGGCGCAGGCGTTCGCCGCGGGGCTTTTGCCCGACCCGCAGCTGAGCCTGTCGCGCGACCGTCCCACCAGCGTGCAGCCCGGCCTCACCAGTGCGTTCAACATCGGCCT
This sequence comes from Pseudomonadota bacterium, assembly GCA_021783385.1. Classification (GTDB taxonomy): domain Bacteria; phylum Pseudomonadota; class Gammaproteobacteria; order Xanthomonadales; family Rhodanobacteraceae; genus Rhodanobacter. The sequence goes on along the minus strand of JAJXTX010000013.1, from coordinate 19,533 downwards.
CAGCTACGACGTCGGTGCGCTGCTGCTGCGCTCGTCCAGTCTGCGTGCGGCCCACCGCGTCAACGACCAGGTGCGGCTGGACCTGCTGTGGGCCGAGTGGCAGACGGTGGCGCAGGCGCGGCTGCTGTTCGGCGAGGTGCTGTCGACGCGCGCGCAGGAGCAGGTGCTGCGCCGCGAGGAGGCCGCGCTGGAGCCGATCGACCGGCAGGTGCAGCGCGCGCTGGCTGCCGGCAACCTCACCTTCGACGGGGCCAGCGCCGGCCTCAATGCGCTGGCCGACGTGCGCCGCCAGCTGGCCCAGACCACCCGCCAGCGGATCCAGGCCGAGCACGACCTGCGCCTGCTGCTCGGGCTGGCGCCGCAGGCGCCGCTGAACCTGGTCGGGCCGGTGTACAAGGTGTCGCCCACCATGGCGCAGGTGCAGCAGGCGCTGGCCCTGCTGCCGCGCCGGCGGCCCGATCTGCTGGCGCTGCAGGCCGGTTATGCGGCGCAGGAGGCGCGGCTGCGCGGGGCGATCATCGCGCAGTTTCCGGCGATCAGCATCGGCCTGACCCGCGCCCGCGACACTGCCGGGGTCTATTCCAGCGGACTGAACCTGGGCATCACGCTGCCGCTGTTCAACCGCAACCGCGGCAACATCGCGATCGAGAAGGCCACTCGCCAGCAGCTGCATGACGATTACGACGCGCGCCTGCTGGCCGCGCGCGGCGACATGCTCAAGCTGCAGCAGGATCTGGCCTCGCTGCATGCCGAAATCGACGCGCTGCAGGCGCACGTGCATCAGCTCGATGCGGCGCGCCAGGCCGCCGAGCGCGCCTGGCGCGCCAACCTGCTCGACTGGCCCACCTATCTCACGCTGCGCGGCAGCGCGCTGACCGCCGACCTCGAGCTGGTGGCGCTGCGCCAGGAGCAGGCGCGCCAGGCGATTGCGCTGGACACCCTGCTCGGCGGCGACTGGACCGATCAGGCGCTGCCACGCATGGCGGCCGCCGCGTCGCCGGCTGCCACTGCCCCATCCGCCTCATCCCCATCCACTTCCAAGCGATTCCCATGAATGTGCAGCTCACCCGTACCGCCGCCGCGCTGCTGGCCCTCGGTCTGCTGGTCGCCTGCGGCAAGAAGGCCGCCGCGCCCCCCCCGCCCACGGTAGCGGTGACCACGGCCAAGCCGCAGCAGCGCAGCTTCACCGACAGCATCGAGGCCTACGGCGTGGCGCAGGGCGATCCGCGCCACGCGCGCAGCGTTAGCCTGGCGCAGGCTGGCCAAGTGGTCGCGGTGAGCGTGGTGGTGGGGCAGTCGGTGCATACCGGCGAGCCGCTGATGAAGCTGGCCACCGATCCGCTGGCGCGCACCGCGTTCCTGCAGGCGCAAAACGCATTGAAGCTGGCGCGCAGCGAGCTGGATCGGGTGACCCGGCTGGCCGCGCAGCACCTCGCCACGCAGTCGCAGCTGGCCACTGCGCGCAAGGCGCTGGCCGATGCCGAGACCGCGCTCGCGGCGCAGCGCGAGCTGGGCGGTGCCGCGGCGATCCAGACCGTCACTGCCTCGGCCGATGGCGTGGTCACCGCGGTGCAGGTGGCGTTGGGTGATCGGGTGCCGGCCAACGCACCGCTGCTCACCTTCGCGCCCACCTCGGCGCTGATCGCGCAGCTCGGCGTGCAGCCCGACCAGGCCGCGCAGCTCAAATCCGGCATGCCGGTGACGCTGCGCGCGGTGTACGGCAAGCTCGATCCGGCCGAGGGTCGGGTCAGCATGCTGGGCCGCGCGGTGGATCCGCAGAGCCACCTGGTGCCGGTGCAGGTCAGCCTGCCGTCAGTGATGGCCGCACAGATGGTGGCCGGCGCCGCGATCGACGCGCAGATCCACACCGCCAGCTACACCGCGTGGGCGGTGCCGCGCGCCTCGGTGCTGAGCGACGAGCAGGGCCACTACCTGTTCCAGCTCGATCACGGCAACGCGCACCGTGTCGACGTCAAGGTACGCTCACCGGCCGGCGACACCATCGGCGTGGACGGACCGATCAACGCCAGCCTGCCGGTGATCGTGATGGGTGCCTATGAGCTTTCCGATGGCATGCCCGTGCGCGAGCAAGCCCAATGACGGCCACGCAATGGATGCACAAGCATCGACGCTCGCTGCTGTTCCTGGCGCTGATGCTGATGCTGGGCGGGCTGGGCAGCGCGTTCCAGATGCCGGTGTCGCTGTTCCCCAGCGTGGCGTTTCCGCGGGTCAAGCTCACCCTCGATGCGGGCGACCGTCCGGCTGACCAGATGGCAGTGGAAGTGACCACGCCGGTGGAGGAGGCGATCCGCCGCGTGCGCGGCGTGCGCGATGTGCGTTCCACCACCAGTCGCGGCAGCGCGGAAATCGCGGTGACCTTCGACTGGGGCGCTGACATGAGCCGCGCGTTGCTTGATGTGAATGCGGCCGCCGGACAGATCCTGCCGGAACTGCCCGCCGGCACGCGGCTGCAGTCGCGCCGGATGGATCCGACGGTGTTTCCGATCCTCGCCTACAGCCTGCGCTCGAAGACGCTCACGCCGACCCAGCTGCGCGATCTGGCGGAGTACCAGCTGCGCCCGCTGCTGTCCGGCATCACCGGCGTGGCCCAGGTCGACGTGCAGGGCGGTGAGGTCGGCGAATTCCATGTCGACGTGGACATGCGCAAGCTGCGCGCGCAATCGCTGAGCCTGGACGACGTCAACCGGGCGGTGGCTGCAGCGGCCACGATCCAGGCGCTGGGCCGGCTGCAGGATCACTACAAGCTGTACCTGCTGCTGGCCAACAACCAGCCGGCTACTCCCGCGGCGCTGGCCGCCATCGTGCTGCGCGCCGACGCGCATGGGGTGGTTCGGCTGGGCGACGTGGCCACGGTCAAGGTGAGCAAGGCACCGCAGTGGGTGCGGGTGAATGCCGACGGCCAGGATGCGGTGCTGATGCAGGTGTACCAGCAGCCCAATGGCAACAGCGTGCAGATCGAACACGACGTGCGCCAGCGCCTGGCCAGTTACAAGCTGCCGGCCGGCGTGCGCGTCGCCAACTGGTACGACCAGACCCAGCTGGTCAAGGGTGCCGCCGGCAGCGTGCGCGACGCGATCCTGATCGGCATCGTGCTGGCCGGGCTGGTGCTGTTCGTGTTCCTGCGCAACGTGCGGGTGATCGTGGTGGCGCTGATCGTGGTGCCCTCGGTGCTGGCGATCACGGTGCTGCTGCTGTCCGTGCTGCACATGAGCTTCAACATGATGACGCTGGGCGGCATGGCGGCCGCGGTAGGGCTGATCATCGACGACGTGATCGTGATGCTGGAGCACATCATGCGCCGCCTGCGCGAGGGCAGCGGACCGGTGTCCGAGCGCATCGCCGGCGCCGCGTGGGAGTTCACCCGGCCATTGACCGGTTCCAGCGCCGCCACCGTGGTGATCTTCCTGCCGCTGGCGTTTCTCACCGGCGTCACCGGCGCGTTCTTCAAGGCGCTGTCGCTGACCATGGCCAGCTCGCTGGTGATCTCCTACCTGCTGACCTGGGTGGCGGTGCCGCTGCTGGCCGGGTGGCTGATCGACGAGCGCCACGCGGCCGAGCAGCCGCCGGGGCGCTTTTCGCAGCGCATGCTGCACGGCTACGAACGCACGCTGGGCAAGCTGCTCGCGCGGCCGGTGTGGCTGCTGCTGGGCATCGTGCCGCTGCTGCTGCTGGGCGCACTGGCGTTCCGCCAGGTGGGCACCGGCTTCATGCCGAAGATGGACGAGGGCGGTTTCATTCTCGACTACCTGTCCAAGCCGGGCACTTCGCTGACCGAGACCAATCGCCTGCTCAACCAGGTCGAGAAGATCATTCGCGCCAATCCCTACGTGGCCACCTATTCGCGGCGCACCGGGCTGCAGCTGGGCGGCGGACTCACCGAGGCCAACCAGGGCGATTTCTTCATCCGCCTCAAGAACGGCCCGCGACCGAGCGCGGAAGAGGTGATGGCGCAGGTGCGCACCCAGGTCGAGGCCAAGGTGCCCGGCCTGGAGATCGAGCTGGCGCAGCTGATGGAGGACCTGATCGGCGACCTGGTGGCGGTGCCGCAGCCAATCGAGGTGAAGCTGTACGGTGACGATCCGCAGCAGCTGGACGACACCGCACGCAAGGTCGCCGCGGCGATCGGCAAGCTCCACGGCGTGGTCGACGTGCGCGACGGCATCAACCCCGCCGGCGACGCGCTGGAGGTGAAGGTGGATGCGGTCCGGGCCGGCCTGGTCGGGCTCGATCCCGGTGCGGTGGTGCAGCAGGTCGACATGGCGGTGGCCGGCACGGTGGCGGCGCGCCTGCCGCAGGGGCCGAAGATGGTTGGCGTGCGCGTCTGGCTGGCGCCGGCGGCGCGCGCGCAGATGGAGCAGCTGAAGGCGCTGCCGATCCGCACCGCCAACGGGCAGACTGTGCCGCTGAGCCAGCTGGCCACGCTGACCACGGTGCAGGGTCAGCCGCAGATCGTGCACGACAACCTCAAACGCATGGTCGCAGTGACGGCGCGCATCAGCGGCCGCTCGCTGGGCGCGGCCATGGTCGACGTGAAAAAGGCGCTGGCCGTGCCGGGCCTGGTGCCGGCCGGTATGTATCACGAACTGGGCGGCCTGTATGCGCAGCAGCAGACGGCGTTCCGCGACCTCACGGTGGTGATGCTGGCGGCGATCGCGCTGGTGTTCACCCTGCTGCTGTTCCTGTACGAGAGCTTCCGCGTGGCGCTGGCGATCATGGCCACGCCGCTGCTGGCGCTGTCGGCAGTGTTCATCGGCCTGTGGGTCACCGGCATCGAGCTGAACATCTCGGCGATGATGGGCATGACCATGATCGTGGGCATCGTCACCGAACTGGCGGTGTTCTACTTCTCCGAATTGACCGACGCGCCACCGGAGATGTCGCTGCACGAGGCCATGCATTACGCCGGCCACCACCGCATGCGGCCGATCCTGATGTCGACCATCGCGGCGATCCTCACCCTGCTGCCGCTGGCGCTGGCGCTTGGCCAGGGCTCGCAGATGCAGCAGCCGCTGGCGGTGGCGATCATTGCCGGCATGCTGGTGCAGGTGCCGCTGGTGCTGCTGGTGATGCCAGTGCTGTATGCGCTGCTGATGCGCAAGCGCGGCCGGCGGCTGCCGGCGGAGACCGCGTAAGCGCCGCTCGAAGCTCACGCGAATCAGGCATTGACGCGCGCAACCCGCGACCGGCCATCCCAGGCCGGCCGGAGAGGTTGAATAGTCACAGCCTCTCAGCGCACCGGCTTGGCCAGCCGCAGCAGGTCGGTGGCGTAGCCGCTGGCCTCGTACAGCGCGCGGGCGCGTTCGTTGCCGGGAAACACCGCCAGCGTCACCAGCTGGCAGTGGTGCTCGCGGGCCCAGCCTTCGGCATGCTCCAGCAGCGCCTTGCCGACACCCTTGCCCTCGTGCTGCGGCAGCACCGCCAGATCGGAGATGTGGCAGTTGCTGCGCCCGGTGAAGAAATCCGCCGTGCGCTGCAGGTGGATGAAGCCCACCCGCTCGCCGTCCGCGTCCTCGGCCACGAACAGGTAGCTGTTCGCCGGCTGATCCTCCAGATGCCGCAGCAGATCGTCGCGGATGCCCTCGATGCATTCATGTCGGCGCCGCCACGGCGGCAGCGTGAAATCGGCGAAGCGCGGCACCAGCGCAAGGATGAAATCGTCATCGTCTTCGGCCAGACGAATCAGCAGGGGCGTGTCGGTCATGGGCGGTCGGGTGGTTGGCAGTGGGCGGATCACGTGATGACCCTGCCGTTTCTACACCCTGCGCCGTGGCGGCGAAAGTCCCGACGCCGGCCGGCTCGCGCGCTGCGACGATTCGCGCCCACCGCCCTGCGGCCGCGGCGAGGCATTGCACTATCATCCGTCTCTGGCACCCGCGTCATGCTGGCGCTGCCGCCCCGTCACCACCGGAAAGTTTCGAACGCCATGCTCAATCCCCAGATTCTGGACACCTTCCGCCAGCTGCTGGAGCAGGCCATGGCCAGCGGCGACCCCGAGCCGACCGCGATGAACCTGGCCACGGTCGACAGCTCCGGCCGGGTAGCCTCGCGCATCGTGCTGCTGAAGGGCGTCGATGAGCGCGGTCTGCGCTTCTACACCAACTACCTCAGCGACAAGGGCAGCCAGCTGGAGGCGCATCCGCAGGTCGCGCTGTGCTTCCACTGGAAGCAGCTGCGCGACGGCGTGCAAGTGCGCATCGAGGGCGCCGCGCGCAGGCTGCAGCCGGAGGAGTCGGATGCCTACTTCGCCAGCCGCCCGCGCGGCAGCCAGATCGGCGCGTGGGCCTCGCTGCAGTCGCAGACGCTGCCCGATCGCGACACCTTCGAACAGCGGCTGACGCGCTACGAGCAGGAGTTCGAAGGCCGCGAGGTGAGCCGTCCGCCGCACTGGGGCGGCTACGTGGTGGAGCCGGACACGCTGGAGTTCTGGTACGGCGCGCAGTTCCGCTGGCATGAGCGGGTGCGCTGGAACCGCCACGGCCAGACCTGGACCAGCCGGCTGCTGTACCCGTGAGCCGCGCGCTGCCGGCACCGCACGTGGCGCAGGGCACCTTCGTCGTGCATACGCCGGGGCGCGGCTTCATCGAGGTCACCGAGGCGGTCAGCCAGGCGGTGGCCGCCAGCCACGTGCAGACCGGCATCGCCAACATCTTCACCGCGCACACCAGCTGCTCGCTGCTGCTCGGCGAGAACGCCGACCCGACCGTGCGCGATGACCTCGAGCGCTGGTTCGCGCGCGCCGTGCCGGATGGCGACGCGATCTTCCGGCACGCCGCCGAAGGCCCGGACGACATGCCGGCGCACGTGCGCAGCATCCTCACCGGTGTCAGCCTCGGCGTGCCCGTGCACGGTGGCCGCCTGCTGCTGGGCAGCTGGCAGGGCGTCTACCTGTGGGAGCACCGCACCGACGCGCACCAGCGCAAGGTCACGGTGACCGTGCTGGGGCACTGAGCGCGTGGCCGTTCACGACGTCCGCGAGCACCGTATGCCTGAGCCTGCTGCCCCCGATCATTTCCCGCAGCGCATCGTCTGCCTCACCGAGGAGCCCACCGAGGTGCTCTACGCGCTGGGCGAGCAGCGGCGCATCGTCGGCATCTCCGGCTTCACCGTGCGCCCGCCGCGGGCGCGCCGCGAGAAGCCGAAAGTCTCCGCGTTCACCAGCGCCAGGGTCGGCGAGATCCTGAAGCTCGAACCGGACCTGGCGATCGGCTTCTCCGACATCCAGGCCGACATCGCGCGCGAGCTGATCAAGTGCGGCGTCGAGGTGTGGATCAGCAATCACCGCAGCGTCGACGGCATCCTCGCCTACATCCGCCGGCTTGGCGCGATGGTCGGCGCGCATGCCAGTGCGGAGGCGTATGCGCAGCGCGCCGGGCAGCACATCGCCGCCATCCGCGCCGCCGCCGCCCAGCTGCCGCGGCGGCCGAAGGTCTACTTCGAGGAATGGGACGAGCCGATCATCACCGGCATCCGCTGGGTCGCCGAGCTGATCGGCATCGCCGGCGGCGACGACTGCTTCCCCGAGCTGGCGCGCGAGCCGCTGGCAAAGCAGCGCATCCTGGCAAACGGCGACGAGGTGGTGCGGCGCGCGCCGGACATCATCCTCGGCTCGTGGTGCGGCAAGCGCTTCCGCCCGGAAAAAGTCGCGGCGCGAGCGGGCTGGGACACCATCCCCGCCGTGCGCCATGGCGAGCTGCACGAGATCAAGTCGCCGATCATCCTGCAGCCCGGCCCGGCCGCGCTGTTCGACGGACTGACGGCGATCCACCGGATCATCGCCGCGTGGGCGCTGCGCTGAGCTTTTGGTTTTGGGTGGGGGCGATTTCAGTCGCGATGACTGTCGGTTATAGAGTTCGGGGAGTGGCTGGAGTGCAGGGATGAAGCAGAGCTTTCGTGCGCCTTTGGCGCACGAAAGCTCTTGCTTCAAAAAAGGCAGCAGCCAAAGCCACAACCCACAAGAGAAAACTCAAGCTCCCATAGCCAGCCGAGCGCCCAGGTCCAGCAGCGGCGCGGCGATCAGCAGGCGCGCCAGCAGCAGCGCGATCATCACCGCCATCGGCGCGAAGTCGATGGCGCCGGCGATCAGCCGGCCGTGCAGCGGACGCAGCAGCGGTTCGACCAGGTTGCCGGCCAGCCGCAGCAGCGGCTGCCGGCGATCGACCGCGAACATGCTGAGCAGCGACCAGCCGAAGATCAGCACCAGGTAGAACACCAGCAGGAAGTCGAGCAGCTCGGCCAGCGCCAGCAGCAGCAGGCCGAGCGGATGCGGCATGACGCCGACCAGCGCAAACAGCAGCAGGCGCTTGAGCAGCATCACCAGCCACGCCAGCAGCAGCGCGGCCAGGTTGATCCGGCGCCAGTTCGGCAGCACCCGGCGCAGCGGCGCGAGCACCGGGTTGGTGGTGCGGTAGACGAACTGGCTTAGCGGGTTGTGGAAATCCGCGCGGCAGGCTTCCGCCAGCAGGCGCAGCAGCAGCAGCGTGGCCAGCGCGTCGAAGGCCAGCCCGATCAGCAGCGCGAGCGCGTTCTGCAGGTAGATCATGCGCTGGTATCCAGTGCGGCGGCCAGCGCTGCGCCGCGTTCGGTGGCCGCCGCCATGGCGCGCGCCACGATGCGCGCGAGACCGTTGGCGGCGAAGCTTTCCAGCGCCGCCTGGGTGGTGCCGTTGGGCGAGGTGACCCGCTGGCGCAGCACGGCGGGATCCTCGCCGCCCTCGACCAGCATGCGGCCGGCGCCGAGGCAGGTTTGCGCGGCCAGCGCCCGCGCGCTGTCGCGCGGCAGGCCCTGCGCCACCGCGGCTGCCTCCATCGCCTCGACCAGCGCGAAGAAGTACGCCGGGCCGGAGCCGGACAGCGCGGTGACCGTGTCCATCAGCGCCTCGTCGTCGATCCAGCGGGTGATGCCGGCGGCATCCAGAATGTGCTGCGCCAGCGCCTTCTGCGGCGGGCTGACCCGGCTGTTGGCGCACAGGCCGGTGGCGCCGGCGCCGATCAGCGCCGGCGTGTTGGGCATGCAGCGCACGATCGGCAGGCTGGCGCCGAACCAGCGCTCGAGCTGATCCAGCCGCACGCCCGCGGCGATCGAGATCAGCAGCGGGCGGTGCCGCTGCAGGCTGTCCTGCAGCTCGGTATGGATCGCCGGCATGATCTGTGGCTTGACCGCCAGCACGATCACTTCGGCCTCTGCCGCAGCCAGCCGGTTTTCGGCATAGCAGGCCACGCCGAACTCGCGTCCCAGCGCGTGGCGAGCCTCGGCCAGCGGCTCGGCCACGTTGATGCTGGCGGCGGCTACGCCCGTTTTCAGCAGGCCGCCGATCAGGCTGCGCGCCATGTTGCCGCCGCCGATGAAGGCAAGTCGTGTCATGCAGGTTCCTCGACTGATCCGGAGCGCCGCCCTGATGGCAGCGCACGCGACAGCGTAACCGCGTTTGCGCCGTCAGGGCAGATGGTGATGGATGGCGCCGCTGCGGCGTCGTCGCGCAGCTTGCCTGCCAACCTCGCAAAACGTGCCGGCAGTCCATGTTCCCGCCGAGCGAAAGACTGGCCGCACGGCCGCCTGGCCGAGTAGTATCAGGACAGCTGCAAGGGGGTTCAGGCGCTATCTTCCGGGTGATTGGTTGGCGGCTGCGTCACGCGCTGCGGCGCACCACGTCCGGCACTGCCGCCGGCTGTCTGATGCAGTATCGAATTCATGCGATCCACGACGATCGGTTGAGGAAAACGACAGATGGACATTGCCGAACTGCTTGCCTTCTCGGTGAAGAACAAGGCCTCGGACCTGCACTTGTCCGCCGGGCTGCCGCCGATGATCCGCGTCGATGGCGACGTGCGCCGCATCAACATCCCCGCGCTTGAACACAAGCAGGTGCACGGGCTGATCTACGACATCATGTCGGACAAGCAGCGCCGCGATTACGAGGAGTTCTACGAAACCGACTTCTCGTTCGAGATACCCGGACTGGCGCGCTTCCGCGTCAACGCGTTCAACCAGAACCGCGGTGCCGGCGCGGTGTTCCGCACCATTCCGTCGGAGGTGCTGACGCTGGAGGACCTGGCCTGTCCGCGCATCTTCAAGGAGCTGATCGAGCAGCCGCAGGGCCTCATCCTGGTGACCGGGCCGACCGGCTCGGGCAAGTCGACCACGCTGGCGGCGATGGTCGACCACATCAACAAGAACGAATACGGCCACATGCTGACGATCGAGGATCCGATCGAGTTTGTGCATACCTCGCAGAAGTGTCTGGTCAACCAGCGCGAGATCCATCGCGACACGCTGGGCTTCAACGAGGCGCTGCGTTCGGCGCTGCGCGAGGATCCCGACTACATCCTGGTCGGCGAGCTGCGCGATCTGGAAACCATCCGGCTGGCGCTGACCGCGGCGGAAACCGGCCATCTGGTGTTTGCCACCGTGCACACCAGTTCGGCGGCCAAGACCATCGACCGCATCATCGACGTGTTCCCCGCCGGCGAAAAGCCGATGGTGCGCTCGATGCTGTCCGAATCGCTGCGCGCGGTGATCTCGCAGTCGCTGCTGAAGAAAGTCGGCGGCGGCCGCATCGCGGCGCACGAGATCATGGTCGGCATCCCGGCGATCCGCAACCTGATCCGCGAGGACAAGGTGGCGCAGATGTATTCGTCCATACAGACCGGCCAGCAGTTCGGCATGCAGACGCTGGACCAGACGCTGCAGGACCTGGTCAAGCGCGGCCTGGTGACGCGCCAGGAAGCATCGACCTACGCCAAGAACAAGGATGCCTTCAAATGATTGCGGGAGTCGCGGCCAGCGCTGATTCCGCGCTCCCCATTCCCGATTCCCCCATTGCCGATACTCAGGGGTAGATCCATGAGCGACTTCGATTTCACCTCGTTCCTGAAGCTGATGGTGCACAAGAAGGCCTCGGACCTGTTCATCACGGCTGGCGTGGCGCCTTCGATGAAGGTGCAGGGTCGCATCGTGCCGATCACCCAGAGTCCGCTCAGCGTGCAGCAATCGCGCGACATGGTGCTCAACGTGATGACGCCGAGCCAGCGCGAGGAGTTCGAGAAAACCCACGAGTGCCAATTCGCGATTTCCGCGCAGGGCGTGGGTCGCTTCCGCGTGTCGTGCTTCTACCAGCGCAACTGCGTGGGCATGGTGCTGCGCCGCATCGAATCGAAGATCCCCACCCCGGAAGAGCTCAACCTGCCGCCGGTGATCAAGCAGCTGGCCATGACCAAGCGCGGCATCATCGTGTTCGTCGGTGCCACCGGCTCGGGCAAATCGACCTCGCTGGCGGCGATGATCGGCTACCGCAACCTCAACTCGACCGGCCACATCATCACCATCGAGGATCCGATCGAGTACGTGCACAAGCACGAAGGCTGCATCATCACCCAGCGCGAAGTCGGCATCGACACCGACAATTGGGACAACGCGCTGAAAAACACGCTGCGCCAGGCGCCTGACGTGATCATGATCGGCGAGGTGCGCACGCGCGAGGGCATGGACCACGCCATCGCCTTCGCCGAAACCGGCCATCTGGTGCTGTGCACACTGCACGCCAACAACGCCAACCAGGCAATGGACCGTATCCTGCATTTCTTCCCGGAGGATCGCCGCCAGCAGCTGCTGATGGACCTGTCGCTCAACCTCAAGGGCATCGTGGCGCAGATGCTGATCCCCACCCCCGACGGCAAGGCGCGCCGGGTGGCAGTGGAAGTGCTGCTGGGCACACCACTGGTGCAGGACTACATCCGCCAGGGCGATATCCACAAGCTGAAGGAAGTGATGAAGGAATCCGGCCTGCTCGGCATGAAGACCTTCGACCAGAGCCTGGTCGAGCTGTATCACGCCGGCGAGATCAGCTACGAGGATGCGCTGCGCCACGCTGACAGCTCCAACGAGGTGCGCCTGCGCATCAAGCTGGCGCAGGGCGGCGACGCGCATACGCTGTCGCAGGGCCTGGACGGCGTGGAGCTGGAGGAAACCCGCGACGCACACAGCTTTGGCGGCGGCAACGGCCTGCTCAATCGCTGAGGCGCGCACCGCGGCAGCCATCGCAGCCAACGAGACAGGAGCCTTCGCCGCTCCTGTCTCGTTTCAGTGAGCGAGCCGCCGTCACGCTTGGCAGGCCCTCGCCCTGCTCAGTGCGCTGGCCGCGCGCGGACCGTGAGACCGCTGGCATCGACCTTCGTGACGCCCTTCACGTGCCTGGCCACGCGCTCGGCATGCAGCTTTTCCGCCGCGCTGGCGACGGTGCCGCCAAGCGTGACCACGCCGCCGTTGGTCGATACCGTGATGTCGCCGGCCTCGATACCCTTGGTGAGGCCGAATTCCGATTTCACCTTGGTGGTGATCCATGCATCGGCCGCCTTGTCGGGTACCGTCTGGTTGTCGGAAGCCTTCTGCATCGGTGCTCCATGTGCGGCAACCGGTGCGAGCGGCGCTGCCGCGAGGGCGAGCATCAGGCCGGTGGCAAACATGCTGTGGCGGATCATCGAACGTGTATGCATGGCAATCTCCTGTGCGGATGACGGTGGCTGTCGCGAACGGCAGCCGGGGGCCGCGAGCGGCGGCTTCCGGGGCGCATGGCAACAGCGGCGGCGTGAACGGGGCGTGGCGAGGCCGCGCTGCGGTTCAGCGACCGACCTTGGAGGGCCCGCGCAGCGGTACTCGCGCACAAAAAAAGGCCGGGGCGCCTGCGCGCCCCGGCCGATAGCTGCAGCCGCTTATTTCAGGACGGTCTGGCTGCTGATCACCATGCCGTCGTCGTCGATGTGCATTTCGGCGTCGATGCTGTCGACGCGTTCAGCCTGGGCCTTCATCGCGGCGAACTGGGCCTTCGAGCGCGCCGCGTTGGCGGCTGCCTGCGCGGCATCGTCCGGGGCGGGGCTGCCGTCGAGCGAAGGCTGGTCGCTCTTGCTGATGGCCGCGGTGGCGGCCGCCAGGGCGTCGACTTTCTGCTCCATCAATTGCAGCCAACTCAGGTACATCGCGCCGCTCAGATGCATGCGGAACATACGCCCGGCGTCGCCCGGGGCCGACTTCAGGGTGTCCGTCAGCCTGGCATCCTCGCCGGCGCCGATGCCGAGCGCGAGCGCCTTGCCCTGCATGGCGATCCACGCGGGCTGCCCGAGCATGCCGACCATGTCTTTGGGCAGCGGCAGCGGCTTGCCGTCATCGGCGGGTCTCAGCTGGGCCAGTGCGGGGACCATCATCTGGCCCATCGCGAGCAGGCCGGCCGGGTTGTTGGTGCCCAGCACGATGCGCCCGCTGAATCGGGGCAGGGCCGGGTTCGCGCCTGCGACCAGGCTGTCCAGCGCGATGCGCAGGCCGAGCATGTCGCCGAACGGCGGAATTGCCGCCTTCTGCAGCAGCGGGCCAAGCCTGGCGAAACCGACATTGATATCGGTCAGCGCGGGGCAGGTGAACGGCTTGGCTGCCACTGCATCGGCCTGCGCCAGCCAGAACGTGCGCAGCTGCGCCACCGGCAGCGCAAGGCTGAAGTCGAACGGCGCGCTGCCGTTTTCGCCCAGCCCGGGCAGCGCCACCTTGAGTCCGGCGAATGCCTTGCTGATGTCTGCCGCCAGCGCCACGTCGAAGCGCGCGTCCTGGTGTTTCGCATCCAGCCGGGTGTAGCCAAAGCTCATCGCAGGTACGCGCGCGGCGAGGCGCGCCGCCTCGGTGGTGCAGGCAGCCGGCGTCTGCAGCTGGTTGGCGACCGGCTCGCCGGTCTTGGCCGACTCGGCCTGGGCATGTGCCTTGCGCAGCGCACTCACCAGCGGGTCGTTGCCGCCCAGTGCCAGTGGCAGCGCGCGGCTCAGGTCGAGATCGCCGACCAGCCATTTCCTGTAGCCCTTGGCTTTGGCCAGCGCGCTGAGGCGGCCGTCGTCCTGCAGGCTCTTCT
>JAJXTX010000013.1:2281-5530 GCA_021783385.1 Pseudomonadota bacterium | reverse complement strand
AGCGGGTCGTTGCCGCCCAGTGCCAGTGGCAGCGCGCGGCTCAGGTCGAGATCGCCGACCAGCCATTTCCTGTAGCCCTTGGCTTTGGCCAGCGCGCTGAGGCGGCCGTCGTCCTGCAGGCTCTTCTGCGGCCGGTCCAGTCCAAGTACCTGCCGCAGCAGCGCCGGCGAGGCGTCGGCCGGCAGCAGCGCGGCGACCGCCTGCTTGCCGACCATCGCCAGGATCACTTCGGTGCCCGAGGCGGCGGAGACGTAGCGGCGGTAGCTCTGCGCGCCGATTTTGGCGGTTTCCAGCGGCTTGCCGTAGGCGGCCTCCAGACGGCCGATAAAGCCCTCGAAGGCCTTCGGATCGCTGAGCTCGAAGCGTGTCACCGGTGCCAGACCAACGCCGTACACGGCCCAGTAGCCCTTCAGGTTCAGGCCGATGTTGCTGGCAAATGACTCAATCGTCTTGCCGTTGAATTCGGCGCTGAGCGCGTGCAGCAGGCGGGCGCCGCCCGGATCTTTCTTGGCCAGCTGGTCGGCGGCCGCATTGATGCTGGCCAGCTGCGCGGGCAGCTGCGCGTCGGCCGGGGTGAGCATGGCGCGGCGGGTGGCGTCGTCCAGCACATCCAGGTTGGCGATCACGTAAGGCGTGTCCGCGGGCACGAAAGCCAGCGGCGCGTTCTTGTCCTTGTGTGCGCAGGCCGCCAGCATGATGCCGGCCAGGCCGAGCGCGATGAAGCGCGTAGTCGATCGCATGAGGATCCCCGGGATTGGTGATTGTTGCGCCGGCATTATGCCTGCTTTGTGGTGCATCGCGGCATGCCCGGGTGGCGCCACACGGCGGCAGCCAATCAGCGCGCCAGCACCTCGTTCAGCACCGCCATGCGCACGAATACGCCGTTGCCGACCTGTTCCAGGATGCGCGACTGCGCGCCGTCGGCGACCTCGCCGGCGATCTCGATGCCGCGGTTGATCGGTCCGGGGTGCATCACCAGGCAGGTTTTCGCGGCCAGCTTCAGCCGGCGCTGATCCAGCCCGTAGCGGGAGAAATAGGCCGCCTCGTCCGGCAGCTCGGTGGACGCCATGCGCTCCTTCTGCAGGCGCAGCATGATCACCGCATCGGCGCCGCGGATGGCCGCGTCGAAATCGTCGTAGCGCGGGCAGGCGGCGAATTCGTCGGTCGCCGGCAGCAGTGCCTCCGGGCCGCACAGGCGCACCTCTTTCACGCCCAGCGTGGCCAGCGCGTGGACGTCGGAGCGGGCTACCCGCGAGTGCCGGATGTCGCCGCAGATCACCACCGTGAGGTTTTCGAAATCCGGCCGGTGCTGGCGGATGGTCAGTGCGTCCAGCAGGCCCTGGGTCGGATGCGCACGGTTGCCGTCGCCGGCGTTGATCACCGACACGCCGCTCATCGCGTGACGGACCAGCTCGTCGGGTGTGCCCGACTGCTTGTGCCGCACGATGATCGCGTCAAGGTGCATCGCCTCCAGCGTGTGCAGCGTGTCGAACAGCTCCTCGCCCTTGCTGGTGGAAGAAAAGCCGATGTCGAAGTTGACCACGTCCGCGCCAAGCCGGCGCGCCGCCAGCTCGAACGAGGTGCGGGTGCGCGTGGAGGGCTCGAAGAACAGGTTCAGCACGGTGCGTCCGGCCAGCACGTCGAGCTTGCGCGTGCCGTGCGCGCAGGCGTCGCGCAGCGCCTCGGCGCGGTCCAGCAGGCGCTCGATGGTTTCGCGCGGCAGATGTTCCAGGGTGGTCAGGTGGCGCAGGCGTGGGCTCATGGGCGACAGGTCGGAGGGGAGAGGGAAAGACGCTAATCAACGGACACCGGGGTGGGTGGCAGGGGTTTCGCCCAGCCAGTGTTCCAGGATCACCGCCGCCGCTTCGGCGTCGATGCCGGCGGCATCGCGCCGCCGGCGCAGCCCGGCGGCGCGGCCGGCGGCAAAGCGGCGGGCGGCTTCCTGCGAACTGTGCCGCTCATCGACCAGCAGCACCGGCACACCATAGCGCTGTTGCAGCTGGCCGGCGAAGCGGCGTGCGCGGCGGCTGGCCGGCTGCTCGCCGCCATCCAGCGCCAGCGGCAGGCCGACCACCAGCGTGTCCGGCAGCCACGTCTGGCGCAGCGTATCCAGCTGGATCCAGTCAGGCTCGCCGTCACGCATGGCCAGCGTGGTCAGTGCCCGCGCGCTGGCGGTGATCCGATTGCCCACTGCCACCCCGGTGATCCGGCTGCCGACGTCGAAACCCAGCACGCAGCTCATGCGTGGCCCGCGTAGCCGGAGAGCTGGCGCGGATCGATGCCAACCAGCCCGGCTGCGGCGCTCCAGCGATCTTCCAGCGGTGTGTCGAACACCACCCGGCTGGAGGCTTCGGCGGTGAGCCACGCATTGCCCATCAGCTCCTGTTCCAGCTGACCGGCATCCCAGCCGGCGTAGCCCAGCGCCATGATGGCCTGCCGCGGACCTTCGCCCGCGGCCATCGCCACCAGGATGTCGCGCGAGGTGGTGACCGACCAGTCGTCGTTGATTCGATAGCTCGATTCCCAGTGACCCGGTTCGCAATGCAGCACGAAGCCGCGCTCCTGCTGCACCGGGCCCCCGATCAGCACGGGCGCATCGGCGAGATCGCTATCCATGCATTCGAGCTGCATCTGCGCCAGCACATCGCCGAACCGGTACTCGGACAATTGATTCACCAGCAGGCCGACCGCGCCGTTCTCGTCGTGCTGGCACAGCAGCGCCACGCCGCGCGAAAATGGCGGCTCGGCCAGGTATGGCATGGCGATCAGGAAATGACCGACGAGGGTGCTGGGCGCAGTGATGCTCATGGCCGCATTGTAAGCCCGTGCGCGCAGCTACTGCGCGTAACGGCGACCCGATCGGAAGCCGACGCGCAGCTACTTGTTGCGCAGCACGTCGCCCGGCAGGAATTGCCAGGTGCGGGTGATGTACAGCTCATCCACCTTGGCGTCCGGCGGCAGTGGCGGAAACGGCGCGGCCAGCCGCACGATGCGCTCGGCGGCCTCATCCAGCAGGCGGTGGCCGGAACTGCGGATCACGTCGATGCTCTTGATGCTGCCGTCGCGCCGGAGTCCGACGGTGAGCAGCAGGTCGCCGTACAGCTTGCGCCGGCGCGCCTCGTCCGGGTAGTTGAGGTTGCCGATCCGCTGCACCCGGTCCGACCAGCCGCGCATGTAACTGGCATAGATGTATTCCCGGGTATTGGCCGAGATGAACTTCTTCTTCGGTCGCTTGGCCAGCGCCTCGGT
>JAJXTX010000013.1:0-2181 GCA_021783385.1 Pseudomonadota bacterium | reverse complement strand
CCGGGTAGTTGAGGTTGCCGATCCGCTGCACCCGGTCCGACCAGCCGCGCATGTAACTGGCATAGATGTATTCCCGGGTATTGGCCGAGATGAACTTCTTCTTCGGTCGCTTGGCCAGCGCCTCGGTCTGCTGACGCAGCTCGGCGGCGAGCTGCGCGATTGCCTGCTGGCGCCTGAGGTCGGCCGCATTGGGCGGCTGCTCGCGCGGATCGACCCTCGTCTGCGCGGTGCTGCTGGGTACGCTGAAGTCGCTGACGCCGCGGGTGGTGACCAGCCGGGTCGGCGTGGCCACCTGCGGCGGCGGCGTGGCGGCCACGACCGGCTGCGGCGCAATGCCCGGATCCGGCCGCGGCAGCGCGCCGGAAAACATCTGCGAGGGCCGTGCCGCGTGTTGACTCTGGCCACCGCCACGGTTGTTCGCCTGGGCCAGGAAATCCGCCTTGTCCGGCGCCTCCTGGTTGGCGACATTCATCAGCGTCACGTCCAGCGTGGGCAGGCTGGGGCGGGGCTTGGCGAAGTGGAAGGTGATGCCCAGCAGCAGCACGCCATGCAGCAGCAGCGAAAACAGCAGGGTCGCGCCGATCGGCTCGGGTGCGGTGGCGGCGGCTTGGCTCACGCGGTGCGGTTTCCGGAAATGCGCTGTTCGATGATGTCGAACAACTGGCCGGCAATGTTAAGTCCGAACTGCGCGTCCAGCTCACGCACGCAAGTCGGAGATGTGACGTTGATCTCGGTCAGGTAGTCGCCGATCACGTCCAGCCCCACGAACAGCAGCCCGCGGCGACGCAGCTCGGGGGCCACCTGGCTGACGATCCAGCGGTCGCGTTCGGACAGCACCACGCCTTCGCCGCGTCCGCCGGCGGCGAGATTGCCGCGGAATTCGTCACCCTGCGGAATGCGCGCCAGCGCATACGGCACCGGCTCCCCGTCCACCACCAGGATGCGCTTGTCGCCGGCGCTTATCTGCGGGATGAACTTCTGCGCGATCGTCAGCTGACGGCCGTGGCCGTGACCATCGCCGGCCAGCAGCGTCTCCAGCATCGAGTTGAGGTTGCTGTCGCCGGCTCTGACCCGGAAGATGCCGCGACCACCCATGCCGTCGAGCGGCTTCAGCACCGCCTCGCCGTGCTCGCCGACGAAGCGGCGCAGCTCGGTTGCGTCGCGCGACACCAGCGTGGGCGCGATGCATTGGGGAAACTGCAGCGCAAACAGTTTCTCGTTGCAGTCGCGCAGCGCGCGCGGGTCGTTCACCACCAGCACGCCGGCGCGCTGGGCCGCCTCCAGCACCATGCTGTCGTAGATGAACTGCGCATCGACCGGCGGGTCCTTGCGCATCAGCACCACGTCCAGCCCCTGCAGCTCGCGCCACTGCGCCGGCGCCAGCGTGAACCAGTGCTGCGTGTCGTCGCGCACCCGCAACGGCGCGCAGCGCGCCCATGCCACGCCATCGCGCAGGGCCAGGTCGCCCTGCTCGAAGTAGTGCAGCGCGTGGCCGCGGCGCTGCGCTTCCAGCAGCATGGCGAAACTGGTGTCCTTGGCTGTCTTGATGGCCGCGATGGGATCCATCAGTACGCCGACCGAGAGGGTCATGGGGATTCTCCGTGGGTGAAGACGTCGATGCAGGCGGCGCCGTTAGTGATGCATCGCTGCGATGGTCGCCGAGCTGCGCACCCGGGACAAGCCGCACATTTTGGCGACTGTCGCCGCGTGCCCGATGCTGTCACTATGAGTCACCTTTTGCTCCGCATGGGCCGCACGCCATACGGTGCCGCGGGCCATGGATTGCTTGACAGTTTCAGTGGGCAGGCAGTAAACAACAAAGCCTGAGGCGCACCGCCGCAGAGCGGGCGTGGTTGAATCCATTCCCGCAAATTTTTACATGTGCGCATGGCGGCATGTTTGTTGCTTTGATGTTCGTCTATCCTGAGCTCGGGGCGGGCCACAGGGGGAGTAAGTGAATTTGAACGTGAGCGCTAACGACTTGGCCGGCCTGAAGGTCATGGTGATCGACGACTCCAAGACGATTCGCCGCACGGCGGAGACCTTGTTGAAGAAGGAAGGCTGCGACGTGATGACCGCGGTCG
Source organism: Pseudomonadota bacterium (assembly GCA_021783385.1). Taxonomy (GTDB): domain Bacteria; phylum Pseudomonadota; class Gammaproteobacteria; order Xanthomonadales; family Rhodanobacteraceae; genus Rhodanobacter. The sequence goes on along the minus strand of JAJXTX010000013.1, from coordinate 97 downwards.
ACGGATTCGAGGCGCTGGCCAAGATCTCCGACCAGAAGCCGTCGATCATCTTCGTCGACATCATGATGCCGCGGCTGGATGGCTACCAGACCTGCGC
>JAJXTX010000174.1 GCA_021783385.1 Pseudomonadota bacterium | reverse complement strand
GAAAAACTGGCCGGCACCGAGGCGGTGCGCGCCGAGCGGCCCTTCAGCTTCCAGTTTCCGGTGCCGGGACGGCTGCCGGACTCGATGACGCAACTGGAGGACATCACCGCGGGCTACGCTTTGCCTCCTCTCCCTGCCGGGGAGAGCCGCCCAGACTCGCCCCCTCTCCCCTCCGAGGAGAGGGCTGGGGTGAGCGGACACGCTGGCCATGAAGCCGCATCGGAGCGTGCTTCGATGGAGGGCTTGGCCAGCCCCGGCCCCTCATCCCAACCTTCTCCCCGCAGGGGAGAAGGGGTCAACATCATTCTGCGCGACGTGCGTTTCAGCATCGAGGCGGGCGACCGGATCGGGCTGCTCGGCCCGAACGGCGCCGGCAAATCCACCCTGGTGAAGACCCTGGTCGGCGAGCTCGAACCGCTGGCCGGCGTGCGCAAGGTGCACAAGGATCTGAAGATCGGCTACTTCGCCCAGCACACGGTGGAAAGCCTGCGCGCGGGCACCAGCGCGCTCGATCATCTGCAGGACAAGGCGCCGGGCGTGGCGATCCAGGTCATGCGCGATTTCCTCGGTACCTGGAATTTCGCCGGCGACCGCGCGTTCGAGTCGGTCGACGGCTTCTCCGGCGGCGAACGGGCGCGCCTCGCGCTGGCGCTGATCGCGTGGGACAAACCCAACCTGCTGCTGCTGGACGAGCCGACCAACCACCTGGATCTGGACATGCGCGAGGCGCTGGCCGACGCGCTGGCCGATTACGACGGCGCGCTGGTGCTGGTATCGCACGATCGCCATCTGCTCGGCATGGTCTGCGACAGCTTCTGGCGCGTCGCCGACGGCATGGTGGAGAGTTTCGACGGCGACCTGGACGACTACGCCAAGTGGCTGCGCTCGCGCGGCGCGGCCAGCAAGAAAGCCGCCAAGGCGGGCGCGGCGGCGAAGCCCGCAGTGGTCGTTCCGGTGGAGTCCGCCGAGGAGCGCCGGCGCAGCGCCAACACCCAGCGCGAACAGGACAAAACCTCGCGCCAGCGGGTGAAGCGCATCGAAACCCGCACCGCCAGCATCGACAGCGAACTCGCCGCGCTGGAGGCGCAGCTGGCCGATCCGGTCACTTACCATGGTTCCACCAGCGAGATGATGCGGCTGGGGCAGCGCCAGACCGAACTGCGGCGCGAGAAAGAGGCGCTGGAGGCGGAATGGCTGGAATTGTACGAGCGGCTGGAAGCCTAGGGGCCGCCGTGAACGCCGTGCCGGAGCCGTCGCTGCACCTGTGGTTGCCCGCGCTGGCGGCGTTCGCGCCCGGCCATCCGCTGCGCGAACTGCTGCCGCGGGCGGATCGACTGGCCGACGGCGCGGCCGGCTATCTGGCCGGGCTCGGCGATCTTTTTCGCGGCGCCGGCCACCTGCTGCCGTCCGCCGCGCTCACCCGCGAGTTCATCGCCGGGGATGCCGCCGCGGCGCGCTGGCTGTCAGCCGATCCGGCCTGGGTGCAGCCCGACATGAGCGGCGTGCGGCTGTTGGCCTGCGGCCAGCTGCAGCTGACGATGGCCGAGGCGCAGGCGCTGGCCGAGCCGTTGCGTGCAGTGTTCGATGAGATCGGCATGCAGCTTGAAGTTTCCACGCCGGATCGCTGGCATCTGCGCCTGCCGCCGGAGCTCGCGCTGCCGCTGTTCGCGGCGCCCGAACAGGCGCTGGGCGAGGACCTCGCGCAGCATCTGCCGCCGGGCGCGGAGGGGCGCCGCTGGCGCGTGCTGCTGAACGAGATCCAGGTGCTGCTGCATCAGCATCCGCTGAATGCTGCGCGGCGCGCGCGCGGGCTGGCCCCGGTGAACAGCCTGTGGCTGTGGGGCGGCGGCACGCTGCCCGGCCGCCTGAACAGCGCGCTGCGCGGCGTGATCAGCGACGATCTGCTGCTCAATGCGCTGGCCGCGCGCGCCGGCATCGGGCAGCACGCCCGCATGCCGGCCACCGTTGCTGCGGCCAGCCGCGGCTGGCTGATCGACCTGCAGGATCTGCCCGCCGGCGAAATCGCCGCGCGCTGGTGGCCACTGCTGCAGCCGCTGCTCGGCCGCCAGCCGGTAGTGCTGCATTTCACCAGCGCCGAGCGCTGGCAGCACCGGCCGTGGCATCGCTGGCGCCGCTGGCGCAGGGCGGCGGCGTGAGCAGCTCGCCGCTGCGCCGGCGCGTCAGCCAGGGCACGCCCGACGGCTGGCCGGCGGACGTGCATCCGGTGCTGCAGCAGGTGTACGCCGCGCGCGGCGTGCTGGGGCCGGCGCAGGTCGAGCACCGGCTGGCCCGGCTGCTGCCGCCGCAGGCGCTGGGCGGCATGACGGCGGCGGTCGAGCTGCTGATCGAGGCGATCCGCGGCAACTGGTCGATCCTGATCGCTGGCGATTACGACTGCGACGGCGCCACCGGCACCGCAGTGGCCGTGCGCGGCCTGCGCCTGCTCGGCGCCCGGCGCGTGAGCTATGCGATCCCGAACCGTTTCATCCACGGCTACGGGCTGAGCCCGGCGCTGGTCGCATCGCTGCAGCCGCCGCCGCAGCTGATCGTCACCGTCGACAACGGCGTGGCCAGCGTGGCCGGGGTGGCGCTGGCCAAGGCCAACGGCATCCGGGTGATCGTCACCGACCACCACCTGCCCGGCGAGCAGCTGCCGGCCTGCGATGCGATGGTCAATCCGAACCTCACCGCGATCGCCGCCTGCGCGCACGCCAGCCCCGCCTGCGCGGGCTGCGCCGATGACGCGCGCTTGAACCGCGCCTTTCCGAGCCGGGCGCTGGCCGGCGTGGGCGTGATGTTCTACCTGCTGCTGGCCGTGCGCGCGGCCATGTACCCTGCCGATCGCGAAAATCAGAGCTCCCCGCGGCCTGATCTTTCCGCGCTGCTGGATCTGGTGGCGCTGGGCACGGTGGCCGACCTGGTGCCGCTGGATTTCAACAACCGCGTCCTGGTCGAGGCCGGCCTGCGGCGCATCCGCAGCGGCTGCGCCAGCGCCGGCATCCGCGCGCTGATCGCGGTCGGCAAACGCAGTGCGGCGACGCTGAGCGCCAGCGACCTGGGCTTCGCGCTGGCGCCGCGGGTGAACGCGGCGGGTCGGCTGGAGGACATGCGGCTGGGCGTGGAATGCCTGCTCAGCGACGACGCGGCGCAGGCGCAGCGCCATGCCGAACAGCTCAACGCGATCAACCTGGAACGGCGCGACCTGCAGGCCTCGATGGTGGCCGAGGCCGAGCAGATGGTCGCCGGCATGACGCATATCGACGCAGTCGGCGTCGCACTATACGAACCGGGTTGGCACGCCGGCGTGGTCGGGCTGGTGGCGTCGAAGTTGAAAGAGCGCCTGCATCGTCCGGTGATCGCGTTCGCGCCGGCCGGCGAAGACCACCCGGACGAGCTGCGCGGCTCGGCCCGCTCGATCGCCGGCTTCCACATCCGCGACGCGCTGGCCGCGATCGACGCGCGCCAGCCCGGCCTGATCGAGCGCTTCGGCGGCCACGCGATGGCGGCGGGGCTGAGCCTGAAAACCTGCGACTACCCGCGCTTCGCCGCCGCGTTCGATGCGATCGCGCGTGAGCTGATCGACGCCGAGCGGCTGCAGGCGGTGCTGTACACGGACGGCGAACTGCCGCCCGGCGCCGCCACGCTGGAGCTGGCGCGCCAGCTGCGCCACGCCGGTCCGTGGGGGCAGGCGTTTCCCGAGCCGCTGTTCGACAACCTGTTCGAATGCGCCAGCTGGAAGCCGATGGGCGAGGGCCATCTGCGCCTGCAGCTGCGCGACCCGCGCAATGGCAGCCTGCACGACGCGGTGATGTTCAACGCGTATCACGGCCAGCCGCCGCCGGCGCGGCTGCGCGCCGCCTACGAACTCACCATCAACGACTGGCAGGGCCGCGAAACGCCGCGCCTGCTGCTACGGCATATCGAGCCGGCCTGACTTGTCGTTGGCGTGCCATTTCGAATTGCCATCCATCCCCGCGGCCCTGTTCCCATTTCATGGCGCACGAACCCTGCCGGCTTGCGAGCTGTCCACCAGGTTGGTTGACGCGTTGGCGTCGGCCTCATGGGCAAGCGCGGCTTGCAGGGAGAAACACCCATGGCTGGGCGCCGCGCGCATACCGAAACCCCGCGTCGTGCGTGGCGCGACCCGCTGCGCCGCGGCGTGGCGCTCGGCGTTGCGCTATCGCTGCACCTTGCGCTGTGGATGCTGGTGATGCGGCCGGCGACCTGGGAGCAGGCCGCGATGGTTGACCAACGAATCCCTCATTCCGTGCTGCAGCTGCACTTGCTTCCGCGGACGGTGTCCTTGCAGGCGCCTGCCGCCATCCCGGCGCTGCGGGCGGTGGCTGTGGTCGCGCACGCTTCTGTCCAGCGCGAATCGCATCCAGCGCAGGCGCCGACGCCCGCTCAAGTGGCGCCGGCCTTGGCATCGCCGCCCGCTGTGCCGGACATCTCAAGCATGATCGTGGGCAGTCATCCGGTGACCGCGGACGGTGGCTTCCACCAGCGGCTGTTGCAGGCGCGACACACCTACGCGATTCACGGCGTGCCGGGTTCGGTGGTGCCAAGGGTAGCCGGCGTCGATTTGATCGATCCCAAAAACCAGGGCATCAGCGCGGTGGCGCGTCAGGCACAGCAGCTGTTCGGCATTGTCAATCGCCACTGCATCGACGTCGACGTCTGGCATCATCTGACTCCACGCGAGCTGAGTGCGCGGCACATCTCGCTGAACGAAGTGGATCGGGTGGATCAGGAATATCAGTGCAACCGGCCACAAGGCCTGAGCTTCTGACGGCGGCAGGCGTGCTACGGTCACTTCGTCGAAGCCGTGATGACGAACTTGCATGCGATTCACGGCACCCGGTCCACACTGGGCATCCGTTTGCAGAGGAGTGTGCTTGCCATGATTGAACAGATCGAAGGGTTGCCCGCCGGTACGCTGGGTTTTCGTGCGCGTGGACAGGTTACTGCCGCCGACTACGAGCGCGTGCTGGTGCCGGATGTCGAAGCCGCCTTTGCGCTCAATCGCAAGCTGCGCCTGCTGTACGTGATCGGCGAGGATTTCACCGGCTTCGACCCCGGCGCGCTGTGGGACGACGCCAAGCTCGGCATGCGTCACCTCAGCGGTTGGGAGCGCGTGGCGCTGGTGACCGACGTGCCGTGGCTGCGCATGACCGCCACCGCGATGGGCTTCGTGGTACCGGCGGAGTTCCGGCTGTTTCCCTACGCCGAACTGGCTGCGGCGAAGCGCTGGGTCAGCGAACCCGCGGCGGCCTGACGGCGCGCGACCGCTTGCGCGCCGGCGCGCCTTCTGTTCTAGTCGACCCATGGATTTCATCACCGCCAGCCTGATCACTGCCACCGCGCCCTGCGCGCGGGGCATGCTGCCGGCCGTCAGCAACAATAATCGCGCGAACAATAACGCCAGCTTCTGGCGGGCCCTCGCGTAGCTTCAGGTTTCAGCAAAGCACACGACGAAGGCCCGCCCACAGCGGGCCTTCGTCGT
>JAJXTX010000012.1:10517-23355 GCA_021783385.1 Pseudomonadota bacterium | reverse complement strand
GCGGGCGCACCACCAGGGAAAATCCGATGCCTCCTGTTCGCATGCTCGTGCTCGCCACCGCCGCCGCCATCGCCCTCGGCGGCACCGGCTCCGCCATTGCCGCGACGTCCGCGACGGCGGCGGCCAACCCGTTTTTCAGCCCCAGCACGCTGCCGTTCCAGGCGCCGCCGTTCGACAGGATCAAGGACAGCGATTACCAGCCGGCGATCGACGAGGGGATCAGGCGGCAGCGGGCGGAAATCGAGAAGATCGCCAACAACCCGCAGCCGCCCACCTTCGAGAACACCTACGTGGCGATGGAGAAGTCCGGCGTCATGCTCAACCGCGTGCTGCTGGTGTTCGGTGCGGTCGCCGGCGCCAACACCGACGACGCGCTGCAGAAGGTGCAGCAGATCGAGGCGCCGCGGCTGGCCGCGCTGAGCGATGCGATGTACCTCAACGACAAGCTGTTCCAGCGCGTGAAGCAGGTCTACGACGAGCGCGGCACGCTCAAGCTCGATCCGGAATCGCAGCGGCTGGTCGAGGTGGTCTACAAGAAGTTTGTGCATCACGGCGCCGAGCTTTCCGCCGCCGACAAGGCCAGGCTGAAAACGCTGAACAAGGAGGAGTCCACCCTGGGCACGCTGTTCACCAACAAGCTGCTGGCGGCGACCAAGAAGGCCGCGCTGGTGGTGGATGACAAGGCCCAGCTGGCCGGCCTGTCCGACGCCGAAATCGCCGCCGCCGCCCGGGCGGCCAAGGATCGCGGGCTGGCCGGCAAGTGGGTGCTGACGCTGCAGAACACCACCCAGCAGCCGGAGCTGCAGGAGCTGACCGACCGCGCCACCCGCAAGGCGCTGTACGAGGCCTCGTGGAACCGCGCCGAGCACGGCGACGCCAACGACACCCGCCAGACCATCGAGCGACTGGCGCAGCTGCGCGCCGAACAGGCCAAGCTGATCGGCTTCCCCAACTACGCGGCGTGGAAGCTGGAGGACCAGATGGCGAAGACGCCGGCCACGGCGATCCACTTCATGCAGCAGCTGGTGCCGGCGGCCACCGCGCGCGCGCGCGCCGAGGCGGCCGACATCCAGGCGCAGATCGACCGGGACCAGGCCGCCCTGAAGCAGCCCAGCTTCAAGCTGCAGCCGTGGGACTGGAACTTCTACGCCGAGCAGGTGCGCAAGGCCAAGTACGACCTCGACGAGAACCAGATCAAGCCGTACTTCGAGTTGAACAATGTGCTGCAGAACGGCGTGTTCTACGCCGCCAACCAGCTGTACGGGCTGACCTTCAAGGAACGCCACGACATCCCGGTGTACCAGCCGGACGTGCGCGTGTTCGAGGTGTTCGACCACAACGGCAAGTCGCTGGCGCTGTTCTACTGCGACTACTACAAGCGCGACAACAAGGGCGGCGGCGCCTGGATGGACAACCTGGTCACCCAGTCGAAACTGATGGGCACCAAGCCGGTGGTCTACAACGTCGCCAACTTCGCCAAGCCCGCGCCCGGGCAGCCGGCGCTGCTGTCGTTCGACGACGTGATCACCATGTTCCACGAGTTCGGCCATGCGCTGCACGGCATGTTCGCCGACGAGGAATACCCGACCCTGTCCGGCACCAACACGGCGCGCGACTTCGTCGAGTTCCCGTCGCAGTTCAACGAGCACTGGGCGACGGACCCGAAGGTGTTCGCGCACTACGCCAGGAACTACCAGACCGGCGCGCCAATGCCGCAGGCGCTGGTCGAGAAGATGAAAAAGGCCGGCAACTTCAACAAGGGCTATGACATGACCGAGCTGGTGGCGGCCGCCATGCTCGACATGAACTGGCACACCCTCGGCGCGAGCGCGCCGCTGCAGAACGCCGACCAGTTCGAGACCGCGTCGCTGAAGAAGGATCACCTCGACCTCAGCTACGTGCCGCCGCGCTACCGCTCCAGTTATTTCCAGCACATCTGGGGCAACGGCTACGCAGCCGGCTACTACGCCTACCTGTGGACCGAGATGCTGGCCGACGACGGCTTCCAGTGGTTCAAGGACCACGGCGGCCTGACCCGCGCCAACGGCGACCGCTTCCGCGCGATGGTGCTCTCGCGCGGCAACACCGAGGACCTGGCGAAGATGTACCGCGACTGGCGCGGCGCCAATCCGAACATCGAGCCGATGCTGATCAATCGCGGCCTGCAGGAGGCGCCGAAGAAATAAGCCCGCCCGCGCGCCGGCATGCAGCAACGATCAGGCCCGCCGCGTGCGGGCCTGATCGTTTGCGCGCGCGATCGGCGTGGCCCGCAGCGGAGAGGTTCGCGTGGAATAATCGGGCGACCTTGACACGGAGCGAGTCGCGTGTGGACACCCAGCACTTCCTGAAAACCGCAGTGGTGTTCCTGCTCGCCACGGTGATTGCGGTGCCGCTGACCAAGCGCTTCCGGCTCGGTTCGGTGCTGGGCTATCTGCTGGCCGGGGTGGTGATCGGGCCGCCGCTGCTGGGCCTGATCAGCGACACCGCGGGTGTGGCGGCGATCTCGGAGTTCGGCATCGTGCTGATGCTGTTCGTGATCGGGCTGGAGCTGTCGCCGCAGCGGCTGTGGGTGATGCGTCGCGCGGTGTTCGGCAGCGGCGCGCTGCAGGTGCTTGGCACCAGCGTGGCGATCGGCGCGGCGGCCTACTGGCTGGTTGGCCTCCCGGGCAACGCGGCGGTGATCGTGGGCGGCAGCCTGGCGCTGTCGTCCACCGCGTTCGGCCTGCAGATCCTGGCCGAGCGCAAGGAGGCCGGCTCGGCCTACGGGCGCGAGGTGTTCGCGATCCTGCTGTTCCAGGATCTGGCGGCGATTCCGCTGATTGCCGCGGTGCCGCTGCTGGCGTCCTCCGCCGGTACGCATGGTTTCGACGCGCTGGCGGTGCTGCGCACGCTGGGCGTGATCGTGGCGGTGGTGGTCGGTGGCCGTTACCTGCTGCGGCCGGTGTTCCGTTTCGTGGCACGCGCCGATTCGGTCGAGGTGTCCACCGCCACCGCGCTGCTGGTGGTGATGGGCGTGGCGCTGCTGATGGAGCTGGCCGGCGTGTCGGCCACGCTGGGCGCGTTTCTGGCCGGCGTGCTGCTGGCCGATTCGGAATACCGGCACGAGATGGAATCGCACATCGAACCGTTCAAGGGCCTGCTGCTGGGGCTGTTCTTCATCAGCGTCGGCATGTCGATGGACCTGTCGCTGCTGCTGCACCGGCCGGCCCTGGTGTTTGGTCTGGTGGCCGCGCTGCTGCTGCTGAAGGGCGTGCTGCTGTGGCCGCTGGGTCGGTTGCTGGGCGGGCTCAACCGCTCCGACACGCTGCGGCTGGTGGTGCTGCTGGCGTGCGGCGGCGAGTTCGCGTTCGTGCTGCTGCGGCAGGCGGCCGAACTGCGCCTGATCGGGATCGCCCAGCGCGATGCGCTGGTGCTGGCGATCACGCTGACGATGGCGCTGACGCCGCTGCTGGTGGTACTGGCGGCAACGCTGCTGAACCTGCGGCCGAAGCAGCCGACGCGCGCGTTCGACACCATCGACACCGCGCCGCCGCGGGTGATCATTGCCGGCTTCGGCCGGATGGGCCAGATCATCGCCCGCGTGCTGCGCGCGCAGAACATCCCGTTCGTGGCGATCGAGCACTCGGTCGAGCAGGTGGATTTCTCGCGCCGCTTCGGCACCGTCAACCTGTTCTTCGGCGATCCGACCCGGCCGGAGCTGCTGCGCGCCGCGCAGGCCGGCAAGGCCGAGGTGTTCGTGCTGGCCACCGACGACCCGGAGGCAAACCTGCGCACCGCGCGGCTGGTGCGACGGCAGTACCCGCAGCTGAAGATCATCGCGCGCGCGCGCAACCGCCAGCACGTGTTCCGGCTGATGGACCTGGGCGTGGAGGAGCCGGTGCGCGAGACCTTCCACTCCAGCCTCAAGATGACCCGCAAGACGCTGGAGGCGCTCGGCCTGCCCCCCGCGCTGGCGACCGATCGGGTGGAGCGCTTCCGCCGCCACGACGAGGCGCTGCTGCAGCAGCAGGCGCTGGTCTACGATGACGAGACCAAGCTGATGCAAAGCACCCGCGACGCGCTGGTCGACCTGCAGCGGCTGTTCGAGGCGGATGCCGAACCCGGCGCCGAGCGTGAGCGCCGCCGTGACCCCGCGCTGCCGCCAGGCGGCGGCAACTGAAGACGGCAACCGGACTCCCCAAAGCCTGTCCCGGGCGGTCGGGTTTCACGTAATCTTGCCGGCAGGCGGATTAAGGATGGCGCGTCGCTGTCAACCATTCGAACAGGCCGGCGTTGCTTGCAGACATGCCCATGACTCTCAGCCCGGTGGTGATCCGTTTCGGCCGACTCGGCGACACCATCCTGCTGCAGCCGCTGCTGCGCAAGCTGCATCTGCGCTACGGTCAGCCGTGCCGGCTGCTGGCGCTGGGCGACTGGCCGGCGGTGCTGTACTCGAACCAGTCCGAAGTCGAGGGCTGCATTCCGCTGCGCTCGCAGTACGGTCCGATGTGGTTGCGGCCGCAGCGCTGGCGCGCGGCGCTGTCGCTACGCCAGCTGCGTGATGCGCCGTTCTACGTGTGTGAACCCGAGCTGCGCGCGCGTGCCAAGGTGCGCCCGATGCTGGCGCTGGCCGGCGTGCCGCCCGAGCATTGCACCTTCATCGAGGATCTGCCGCTGCGGCCGGACGAGCACTGGGTGGACTGGCTGCTGCGCTTTGGCGACTCCACCCCGACGGCGTTTCGCGGCCAGTCCGTGCCGCTGGCGCGGCCGCCGGCCGCCTCGCCGGATCTGCAGGTGAGTGCGGCCGAGCGCGCCGACCGTGATGCGTGGCTGCGCGCGCACGGCATGTCCGGCCAGCCGCTGGTGCTGCTGCAGCCGGCGAACAAGCGCACCATGCGCTGGAACGGCGTCCGCCAGGCCGAGGACGACGACAAGTCGTGGCCGGCCGAACGCTGGGCCGCGCTGGCGCGGGCGATCAGTTACCGGCTGCCGCAGGCGCAGATCCTGTTGTGCGGTGCGCCGGCCGAGGCGGCGTATCTGGAGACACTGCTGGCGGTGATGGACACCCCGTCGCTGCGCATCGACGCGGCGGTGCTGCCGCTGGGTCGGCTGAAGGCGCTGCTGGAAATCGCCCACAGCATGGTCTCGGTGGATACCGGGCCGGCGCATCTGGCGGCCGCCGTGGGCTGCCCGCTGGTGGTGCTGATGGGCGCCCGCTCGCCGCACTTGTGGAAGCCGCGCAGCGCCAGTGGCAGCGCGGTGACGCTGTTGGGTGGGCTGCCGGCGGTGCGGCGGGTCGACGAGATCGACGTGGCGCAGGTGATCGCGGCGTGGCGCGAACTGCCGGCACGACCGGGCGCACTGGCGCCGGCGACCGCTCGGCGCGAACGCCGCCCGCTGCCGGCTGCTCAATCGGCCGGCTGAGCCGGCTGGCGCAGCGTCTGCCGCACACTGGGAACGCTGCCGGCGCGCGCGGCCAGCTCGTGCGCAATGTCGACGTAGCCAAGCTGCCGCGCCACCTCGGCGGCGCTGCGACCAAACGCATCCACCGCGCCGCGATCGGCGCCGCGCGCCAGCAGCACGCGCGCGGGCGGCAGCAGCGCGTGCATCGCGCAGGCGTGCAGCGCGGTCACTCCGCGCTGATCGGCGTGCCCGGCGGCGGCGCCCGCATCCAGCAGCAGCGGCACCAGCGCGCCGAGATGGGTGGCATCGCAGGCGCTGCCCGGGCGCAGCTGGGCGCCCAGCAGCAGCAGCAGCGCGGTCTTGCCTTCGCCGTCGGCCAGGTTGACGGCGGCGCCGCGCCTGAGCAGCGCATCGAACAGCCGGCGCGCGCGCAGACTGTCGCTGTGCTCGAAGCCGAACTGCGCGGCGGCATGCAGCGCGGTGCGGCCACGGCGGTCGACCGCGTTGACCTCGGCACCGGCCTCCAGCAGCGCCTCGACGATTTCCGGGTAACCCATCGCCGCCGCCACCATCAGCGCGGTGGCATCGTGCGGCAGGCGCTGCCCGGGGTCGACCCGCCGTTCGAGCAGCAGCCCGACCAGCGTCTCGCGCCGCGCCGCCACCGCCGCCGCCAGCGGCGTCACGCCGCTGTGCGCCGCCAGCAGCGGATCGGCACCGGCGTCGAGCAGCACGGCGGCGATCTCGCGCTGGCCGGCGCCGCAGGCGCGCAGCAGCGCCGAGGCACCCTGATCGTCGCGCGTGTCGACCGCGAAACCCAGTTCCAGCAGCCGCTGCACGGTGGCCAGCGCGCCGGCCGCCGCGGCCGCCGGCAGATCATCGGCGCGCAGCGGGCGCGGCGGCCGCGGCCAGTCGCGCCAGTCCAGCCAGCGCTCGATCGCGGGATGCTCCAGCGCCAGCCCCAGCGGCGTCTCGCCGTTGGCATCCGCCGCCTCCGGGTTGGCGCCATGCGCGATCAGCGCACGCACCAGCGGCAGCGCGCCGGGACCGTGTTCCAGCGCGGCAAACAGCGGCGTGCGGCCGTCGCGGTCGCGCGCGTTGGGATCGCAGCCGCGTGCCAGCAGCGCCTGCAGCAGCTCCAGCTGCCCGTTGGCCGCCGCCAGCTGCAGCGGGCTGCGTTCGCGCGCATCCGGGCCGAACGGATCGGCGCCACGTTCGAGCAAAATCAGCGGCAGCGCCGCGCTTTGCGCCGAACCCTGCAGCCGCGTCAGTGCCTGCGCCAGCAGGCCGGCGCCGGCGGGGCTGGCACCGGCCTGCAGCAGATTCTCGAGCGCCTCGGTGGCATCCGGCAGCTGCTGCAGCAGCGCGTCGAACAGGCGCCGGCCCAGCGGAGGCAGGCCGTCGCCGGCTGCGCTGGTCGCGGGTGACAGCCGCGCCTCGGCGTCGAGGCCGTGCTCCAGCAGCCAGCGGCGCGCGCCATCGAGGCCGGGCGTGGCCAGCTCCAGATAGAGCTGGGCCAGTTCGGTCTGCGGCCACTCGCGCACGCGCTCGCTGAAGCTGGAGACGATCGCCCAGTGGCCGAAGCGCAGCGCATCGAGCAGATGCGCCGGCGTGTCGGCGCCCTCGGTCAGCCCGTCGCTGCGATGGCTGGCCGGCAGCGGCGTGTCCGGGTCGAGCAGCGCAACCAGGTCCCAGCGACCCGCGGCGGCGGCGTGGTCCAGCGCGCTGCGGCCATCGCTGCCGGGGGCCTGCGGTTCGGCGCCGAGCGCGAGCAGGGCGCGCACGGTGTCGGCATGCGCATGCGGCGACTGGCAGGCCAGCGTGAGCGCGTCGCGGCCGTGGCCGTCACGCATGCGGGCGTCCGGTTGTGCCGCGGCCAGCAGCTGCACGATGCCGACGGCACCGGCGCGCGCCGCTTCCATCAGCGCGGTGCTGCCATGGCAGTCCGCCAGCGTGACATCGGCGCCTGCGGCGCATAGCGTGCGCGCGATCTGCTCATGTCCCTCGGCGGCGGCGGCCAGCAGTGCGTGCCGATGCTGTGCATCCACCGCGTTCACCGCGGCGCGATGCTTCAGCAGCAGCTTGACGCCGGTGGCGTCGTCGTCGGCGATGCCGGCCGCCGCGACCAGCGCCGGCTCGCCGCCGGCCGGCGCCGGCTTGGCGCCGCGTTCCAGCAGGAATTTCACCAGCGGCCAGTTGGCGGCGTGGCAGGCGGCAGTCAGCGGGCTGACGCCGGCATGGTTCAGCGCGTTGATCGGGGCAGCGGCGTCCAGCAGCATCGCCGCCACGCCCGCTTCGCCGCTGAGCACCGCGCCGTGCAGGGCGGTGTTGCCCTCGCTGTCGCTGGCCAGCGGATCGGCACCGTTGGCGAGCAGGGTCATCACCGCCTCGGCGCGACCGTGCCAGCTGTCGCGCGTGGCTGCCAGCAGTGCGGTGAGGCCGCCGCTGGTGCGGTTGACGTCCGCGCCTTTGGCGATCAGCGCGCGCAGCAGGCGCGTGTCGGGCAGCAGCGCGGCCAGCATCAGCACCGGACGCTGGTCGCGTTCGTCGGCGTCCGGCATCGTGTCGGGAGGGGCGCCGGCAGCGACCAGTGCCAGCGCGCGCTCGATGTCGCCGTCGCGGGTGGCGGCCAGCAGTGCGTGCGCCTGTTCCGGCGTGCCGGCGGTGCGCTCCTGCTCGCTCAGCAGCACGCGGACCGGCGGCGCATCGGTCGCACTGCAGGCGCGGTCCTGCGCGCGACGGTCACCGCGCTCGCACAGCAGGGCGCGCAGGGTGCGGTTGGCGATCACCAGACAGCCCAGCGGCAGCAGCACGACGCCGTACAACGCCAGCGCCACGATGCGCAGCTCGGACGGCAGGATGCCGTAGAGGCCGGCCAGCGCGATCGCGCCGAAGGCCAGCACCAGCAATGAGAACGCAGCCGGCAGGAAATGGCTGAAGAAGCGCTCCTCGTGCGACAGATGCCGGCCGAACGCGATGCTGCGCAGGGTAGCGGTGAAGATCCAGGAACCGTCACGCTGGCATGGATAAGCGTCGTCCCACACAAACACCAGCCCGAACGCCGGCCACACGCGCCACAACACCACCAGCGCGATCACCAGCGCCGCCGCCAGCGCCAGCGCGGCGGCAAGGCTGGGCGCATGGCCGAGCTGCAGCATCGGCCACGCCACCAGCACGAACACCAGCGCGGTGTAGCTGCTGAACATCACCAGATGCGCGGCGCCGCGACGCAGCACGGTGCGGCCGAAGCGCGGCTCCGGGTCGAAGCCGATCGCGTGGCAGATCGCCGCCATCGTCAGTGCATTGGCCAGCAGCAGCGGAATCAGCGTCAGCGGATGGATCGCCATTCCTGCCGCGGCCACCGCGAGCAGGCCGGGAACGAACCAGGCAAGCGCCTGCAGGAGGGGGGGGCGACGGCGCGATCGGGGTGGGCTCATGGCGACAGTATAGAAACCGTGGAAGTGACAGACGGTAACCTAGCGTTAACCGAGTCGCCGCGAAGTGGCAATGCGCTGTCGCCCGTCAGGGTGCGTCAGCATCGTGCGTGGTGGTGCCGTAGCCCGGGTGATTGGCCAGTGCCAGGTTCTCCTGCGGCGGCAGCTGCAGATGCCAGCCCTGCGTGCGCAGATGCTCGCGTACCTGCGCGACGTCCTCCACCGGCAGCTTGCGCGTGGCGTCCAGCGTCACTTCCATCACGAAGCGCAGCTCGCCCAGCAGTTCGGTCAGCGACTTCGGCAGCTGCCCGAACGCGTCGCGCTGCGCCAGCCACAGGTAGCCGCCGGTTTTGCGCTGGCTGGCGTAGACGAAACTTTGCATGGCGACTTCCGCAGGAGGAATGCGTGGAAGCATGTGCATCCACCACAGGCGGCCGAGGTTAGCAGCAGCACTGCGGCGAGTGGATCGCCGCTGCCGCGGCGGCCCCGCGGACGGGGGTGTCCGCACAGGGTCGGCGAACCCCGCCGGTTTGCTGCGCCAGCACTTGCAACGCTTTGAGCGAGTGGGCAGAGTGCGCCGCAGGGGCTTCAAACGCGCGTATGAATTTCTTCATGCACCGCCCCAGCTATCTACCCGAGCCGCACCACGATAAGCAGGAGCAACCGATGCACAATTCTTTTCGTTCCCTCACGGGCGCTGCCCGTCCGCTCGCGCTCGCCGCGCTGAGCGTGGCCATCGTTGGTGCCTTGGTGGCGCCAAGCCTCGCCAGCGCCAGCGCCTTCCAGCTGAAGGAAGACAGCGCCAAGAGCCTGGGTCGCGCCTATGCCGGCTCCGCCACCGCCGGTGGCGACGTCTCGGTGGTGGCCAACAACCCGGCCGCCATGAGCGACCTGAAGGGCACCTATTTCCAGGCCGACATGACGGCCATCAATTTCAGCACCAAGTTCAGCGGCTCGGCGCAGGATGCGCTGGGCCGGCCGATCAGCGGTGGCAACGGCGGCGACGGCGGCACCACGCTGCCGGTGCCGGCGATGTTCTTCGCCACCCAGCTCAACGACCGCGTGCACGTCGGCGCCGCCTTCTCGGTGCCGTTCGGTTTCCAGACCGAATACGATCGCAACTGGGTCGGCCGCTACAACGCGATCAAATCCAAGTTCCAGTCGCTCGATGCGACACTGTCCGGTTCGTACGACGTGAGCGACACCTTCAGCCTGGGTGCCAGCTTCATCGCGCAGAAGACCAGCGCGGATCTGAGCAATGCGATCAACTTCAACGCGGTCGGTATGGGCTCGGTGCAGCAGGCGCTGGCGGCCGGTCTGCTCACCCCGGCGCAGGCGCAGGCGCAGATGGGGCAGATCAACGCGGTGGTTCCGCCGGGTACTGACGGTTATGCCCGCATCACCGGCGAAAGCTGGGCCTACGGCTGGCAGCTCGGCGCCCTGTGGAAGCTGACCGCGCAGGACAAACTGGCATTCAACTACCGCGCCAAGATCTCGCACACGCTGCACGGCACTGCCAACTTCACCGTGCCTGCGAATGCGGCCGCCGCGTTCGGCGTCGGTGGCCCGGGCACCGCGTTCGCGCACAGCAATGGCACCGCCGGCTTCACCACGCCCGCCGTCGCCAGCCTGAGCTACTGGCATCAGGCCGAGAAGTTCGGTTTCGGCGCGGATGCGGCCTGGACCCAGTGGGACGTGTTCAAGCAGCTGAAGGTGACCTACGACAATCCGGCACAGCCCACCAGCGTGCAGAACTTCAACTGGAAGAACAGCTGGTACGTCTCGTTCGGCGGCGACTACTACCTCACCGACCAGCTCACCCTGCGCGCCGGCGTGGCGGTGGACACCACGCCGACCAGCGCCACCTACCGCGATCCGCGCGTGCCTGATGAATCGCGCAAGCTGGTCACCTTCGGCATCGGCTACAAGGCCAGCGAGCACTTCGAGCTGGACGTCTCCTACGCGCATATCTTCGTCAATCGGGCCAGCATCAACGCTGCGCACAGCGCCACCGGCGATGTGCTGAACGGCTCCTTCAACGATTACGGCAACCTGCTGAGCTTCTCGGCGCAGTACAAGTTCTGACCGCCGGACTTCCGGCCAACGGACGTCCTGCAGAAAACCTCCCCGCGTGAGCGGGGAGGTTTTTTCATGTGCCGGGCAGACTGCCTCAGCCGTGCTTCAGCAGCAGCTCCAGCATCCGTTTGAAGCGCGCGCCGTAGGGCGGGTTGAACAGGCCGACGCCGTTGAGGCGGGCCTGCCGGAACACCGGCTTCAGATGCGAAAACGTGCGGAAGCCGGCCTCGCCGTGATAGCCGCCCATGCCCGAGGCGCCGACGCCGCCGAACGGCAGGCCGTGCTGGGTGATGTGGTACAGCGTGTCGTTGACGCTGACACCGCCGGCGGTGGTGCGTGTCAGCACCTGCTCGATCAGATGGCCATCCTGTTCGAACAGGTACAGCGCCAGCGGATGCGGATGCGCCGTCACGTAGGCGATCGCCTGGTTCAGCGTGTCGTACGGCACCAGCGGCAGCAGCGGGCCGAAAATCTCCTCCTGCATCACCCGCATGCCGTCGCTGACGCCGCTGAGCAGCTGCGGCGGCAGCCGCCGCAGCGTCGCATCCTCGGTGGCGTCGCCCAGCGCGTGGACGCGCGCGCCGCTGGCCACCGCGTCGTCGCGCAGCGCCCGCAGGCGCTGGTACTGGCGATCGGACACGATGCTGGCGTACTGCGCGCCCTGCGCCAGCTGCGGATACAGCCGCGCCACCGTGCGCCGCGCGACCTCGATGAACTCTGCCTCGCGCGCGCGTGGCAGCAGCACGTAGTCCGGCGCGATGCAGGTCTGCCCGGCATTGACCAGCTTGCCGAACACGATGCGCTCCACCGCGTGCCCGAAGCGCGCGCCGGGGCCGATGATCGCCGGCGACTTGCCGCCCAGTTCCAGCGTCACCGGCGTCAGGCTGGCCGACGCCGCGCGCATCACGTGGTGGCCTACCGCAGTGGAGCCGGTGAACAGCAGATGGTCGAACGGCAGCGCGGAGAATGCCTGCGCCACCGCGGCGTCACCGTTGACCACGCTCAGCTCGTCCGCGGCGAAGTAACGGGCGACCAGCTCGGCGAACAGCACCGAAAAGCGCGGCGTGAACTCGCTCATCTTCACCATCGCACGATTGCCCGCCACCAGCGCGTCGACCAGCGGTCCGATCGCCAGGTACAGCGGGTAGTTCCACGGCACGATGATGCCGACCACGCCCAGCGGCTGCGGCCGCAGCTCGATCCGTCCGGGCAGGAACAGCAGGTCCGCCGGCCGCCGGCGCGGCTTCATCCAGCGCCGGCCCTTGGCCAGCGCATGGCGGATCGCCGACAGGCTGGGGAAGATCTCCAGCAGGTCGGTTTCCTCGCGCGGGCGGCAGCCGAAGTCGGCGTTGATCGCGCTGGCGATATCGCTGCGGTGCTCGCGCACCAGCGCCGCCAGCGCGCGCAGCCGGCGCGCCCGCGTCGCCCAGTCGGGCAGCGGATCGCGCGCTTGGGCTTCGCGCATCTGCTGCAGTGCGGGGACAAGTCTGGTGATCGTTGGTTCTGACATACGGATGGCACTCAGGAATCGCGGCGGAATTCGTCAAAGAACGCGTGATCTATCTCATAGATCGTCTTCGGCTTCACGCCGATGCCGGCGTCCTGGAAAAGTTCGACCACACGCTCGCCATCGATCAGTTCGATGGGCACCACGCCGTCGCGGGTGGCTTCACTCTCGGCATCGCTGGTGAAGCGCCCGGTGGTGATGAACACGCCTTTCTCGGCGCGGCCGAGCAGAGCATTACGGAACTCACCCACTGCGCTGCGTGAAACCACATCCTTGTAACGCTTGGCCTGGAACGCCACGCGCAGGCTCACGAAGGGACTCAGTCGCAACAGGCCGTAGCCATCGATGCCACCGTCGCGCGAGCGCTGGGTGACTTCGACTTCCTCGAATCCGTGCTCACGCAGCAGACGGCCGCAGATCAGCTCGAAGCCGTAGGGCGGCA
>JAJXTX010000012.1:0-10417 GCA_021783385.1 Pseudomonadota bacterium | reverse complement strand
CCTTCGCCGCCGAACGGCTGCACGCCGACCACCGCGCCGATCTGGTTGCGGTTGACGTAGCAGTTGCCGACGCGGGCGTGGCTGGCGATGTAATCGACGGTGTCGTTGATGCGGCTGTGGATGCCCAGCGTGAGGCCATAGCCGGTGGCGTTGATCTGCTCGACCACCTGCGCCAGCTCGCTGCCCTTCCAGCGGATCACGTGCAGCACCGGACCGAATACTTCGCGGGTGAGCGTGGCCAGTGACGGAATTTCGTAGGCACGCGGGGCGAAGAAGGTGCCGTGCGCGGTGCTGGCCGGATCGAGCGCGACCTCGCCGATCTTGTTCGCCTCGCGATCCATCCGCGCGGCGTGCTCGACGAGGATCTTCAGCGCGTCGGCGTCGATCACCGGGCCGACGTCGGTGGACAGCAGGCCGGGGTCGCCCACCGTCAGCTCGGCCATCGCGCCGGCCAGCATCGCGCAGACCTTGTCGGCGATGTCCTCCTGCACGAACAGCACGCGCGCGGCCGAGCAGCGCTGGCCGGCGGACTGGAAGGCGGAGGCGATCACATCCTTGACGATCTGCTCGGGCAGTGCGGAGGAGTCGGCGATCATCGCGTTCTGGCCGCCGGTCTCGGCGATCAGCGCGGCGATCGGCGCGTTGCGCGCGGCCAGTGCACGGTTGATCGCCCACGCCGTGTCGGTGGAGCCGGTGAAGGCGACGCCGGCCACGCGCGGGTCGCGGGTCAAGGCCGCGCCGACCGTGGCACCATCGCCGGGCAGATACTGCAGCACGTCGGCGGGCACGCCGGCGGCGTGCAGCAGCTGGACGGCCAGATGGCCGATCAGCGAGGTCTGCTCGGCGGGCTTGGCGATCACCGCGTTGCCGGCGGCCAGCGCGGCGCTGACCTGGCCGAGGAAGATCGCCAGCGGGAAGTTCCACGGGCTGATGCAGACGAACACGCCGCGGCCGTGGAGGAACAATTGATTGCTTTCGCCGGTGGGGCCGGGCAGCTGTTCGGGCTGGCCGAACAGGCGCCGCGCCATGGTGGCGTAGTAGCGCAGGATGTCGGCCGCTTCGCGGATCTCGGCGATCGCGTCGGGCAGGCTCTTGCCGGCTTCGCGCACGCACAGCGCGATGAATTCGCCGCGGCGCGCTTCGAGCTGCTCGGCCGCGTGCTCGAGAATGGCGGCGCGGCTGGCGGCGGGCAGCCGGTCCCAACCGTGGTGCGCGGCGACCGCGTTGGCCAGCGCGCGGTCGACGGTGGCGGCATCGGCGGGCGCGTAATGGCCGACGGTCTGGCGGCGGTCGGCGGGATTGGTCACCGCCACCGTGGCCGCGGTCGCCACCGCGGCGCCGGGTACCAGCGGACCGGCGGTCCACGGGCCGGCGTTCGCGTTGACCGCGTCGGCCATCGCCTTCAGTTCGTTGTCGTTGGAGAAGTTGACGCCCATGGAGTTCTTCCTGGAGACAAAATTTGCATGCTGCGCAAGCGCGGCATTCTCTGCGTAGATGTTCACCGGCAGCGGGATGCGCGGATGCGGGATCGAGGTGAAGCGGCGCACGCTCTCGCAGGGGTCGGCGACCAGCTCGCGCACCGGCACGCTCTCGTCCACCACGCGGTTGACGAAGCTGGTGTTGGCGCCGTTCTCGAGCAGCCGCCGCACCAGGTAGGGCAGCAGGTCCTCATGCGTGCCGACCGGCGCGTAGACACGGCAGGGCACGTCCAGCTTGTCCTTGCCGATCACCTCGGCGTACAGGTCGGTGCCCATGCCGTGCAGGCGCTGGTATTCGTACGGGCGGCCCTGCGCCAGGTAATGCACGGCGGCGATGGTGTGCGCATTGTGGGTGGCGAACTGCGGATAGATCAGCTCGCTGCCGGCATGGAACAGGCGCCGCGCGCAGGCCAGGTACGACACGTCGGTGTTCGGCTTGCGCGTGTACACCGGGTAGCCCGCCAGTCCGTTTTCCTGCGCACGCTTGATCTCGGCGTCCCAGTAGGCGCCCTTCACCAGCCGCACGTACCAGCGGCGATTTGCCGCACGCGCGGTTTCGATCAGCCAGTCGATCACGAACGGCGTGCGCTTGGCGTACGCCTGCACCACGATGCCCAGGCCGTTCCAGCCGTGCAGCGAGGGATGTGCGAACACGTCGCCGATGATGTCCAGCGACAGTTCCAGCCGTTCGGCCTCCTCGGCGTCCACCGACAGCGCGATGCCGTGCCGCATCGCCAGCTGCGACAGCTCCAGCAGCTTCGCGGTCAGCTCGCGGCGCGCGCGCGCGCGCTGGGCCACCTCATAGCGCGGATGCAGCGCGGACAGCTTCACCGAGATCGAGGGTGCCTCCGTGTGGTTGGCGAACGGGCCGCGCGCGCCGATCGCAGCGATCGCGTTGCGGTAGTCCTGCTGGTAGCGTTCGGCGGTTTCGCTGGTCAGCGCGGACTCGCCGAGCATGTCGTACGAGTAACGGTAGAGCGCGTATTCCTTCTTCGCGCAGCGGTCCAGTGCCTCGTCGATGCTGCGCCCCATCACGAACTGGTGGCCCATGATGCGCATGGCCTGGCGCACCGCCAGGCGGATCGCCGGCTCGCCCGCGCGGCCAACCAGCCGGCGCAACGCGCCGCCAAAGTCATGCCGGGTTTCCTCGGCCAGGCTCACCAGCTGTCCGGTGAGCATCAGGCCCCAGGTGGAGGCGTTGACGAACAGCGACTCGCTCTGGCCCAGGTGTTTCTTCCAGTCGGCGTCACCGAGCTTGTCGCGGATCAGCTTGTCGGCGGTGGCCTTGTCGGGGATGCGCAGCAGCGCTTCGGCCACGCACATCAGCAGCACGCCTTCCTCGCTGGAAAGATCGTACTGCCGCATGAACGACTCGACCGCACTCTGGTCTTTTGCCCGCAGGCGCACGCGCGAGACCAGCTCGGCGGCCAGGTCGATCACCTTGCTGCGCTCGCCCGACGGCAGCGCTGCTTCAGCCAGCAGGTCGTGCACCGCCTCGGTTTCGTCGCGCAGCCAGGCCGCGGTGATGCGCGCGCGCGCAGGGCTGCCGTCGGCGGGAAGTTCGGGACTGAGAATGGGCTGGGTCACGGGCTTGTCGGAGAATCCGCAGGCAGCGGAGGGAGCGCGCGATTGTACGCTGCGGCGTGCCGGTTGGGAGCTGCCGTGGCCGCGCGGACAGCGGCGGCATGCCGCACCGGCAGGGTCCTGATCGTGATCAGGACCCTGCGACATTCTTGCCCACCGGCGCGCCGGGGCCTATTATTCCGCTGTTCCTGGCACGCCGGATCCTCATGATCGTGCTTCGACCAGCTGGCGCCGGCTCGCCGCGCGTGACGATGTGGCTCAGGCCCAACCGCACGCTGAGCCGACGCGGGCTGCGTCGACTGATCGGGGTGCTGGCGGTGCTGACGCTGACAACGGCTGGACTGGGTGCGTGGCAGGGCAACGTGTTTGCGCCCCTGTTCGCCCTGATCGAATCCGTCGCCGTGGCCGCTGCCCTGAGCGCGGCGTGGCGAGCCGGCGATCGCAGTGAGCGCATCACCCTCGACGCATGGTCGCTGGAGGTGCACAGCCTGCCGGGTCAGCGCTGCCTGCGTTTCCAGTCGTACTGGGTGCGCGTGCTGCTGGAGCGGGGCGAGGGGCATAATCGGCTGCTGCTGTCCTCGCACGGCCGCCAGTGGGAAATCGGCGCTTTTCTGGCGGATCAGGAGCGCGTCGAGCTGTCGGGAAAACTCGTGGCGCTGCTGGCGGACTGCCAGCGCCAGCTGCGCAAATAGGTTCAACAAAGGTGCAAGACATGACATCTGGCGGCATCAGGCGATCATTCGCGGCATGGGCGGCTTTGGCTCTTGCGTCTTTCGGTGGCGCGGCGCATGCCGCCGAGCCGGGCCCCTGGCAGCTGAACATGACGCGCGGCGTGACCACGTGGTCGCAGGTCCCGTACGACCTCAACAACATCACGCTGGGCGTGTGCGTGGGCATCGGCATCCTGGTGTTCGGCGCCATGTTCATCGCGATGTTCCGCTTCCGCAAATCGCGCGGCGCGGTGGCGGAGAAGTGGTCGCACAACACCACGCTGGAGGTCGTCTGGACCACGATCCCGGTGATCATCCTGATTACGCTGGCGTACCTGGCCACCGGCGGGCTGACCTCGTGGGCCAACACCACCGGCTCGCAGATGACGGTCAAGATCACCGGCTACCAGTGGAAATGGCGCTACGACTACATCAGCTATCTGGGCAAGCCGATCAGCAACGTCGGCTTCATGTCCAAGCTCGACGCGCAGAGCAATGCCACGCGCCAGCTCGGTTCAGGCATGGACCCGTACGCCGTGAAGGTGGGCGACGAGAACACCTACCTGCGCAACGTCGACAAACCGCTGGTGGTGCCGGTCGATACCAAGATCCGCTTCGTGATCACCGGCGGTGACGTGATCCACTCGTGGTGGGTGCCGCAGTTCGGCTGGAAGGTCGACGCGATCCCCGGCATCGTCAACGCCGCCTGGACCGACATCAAGACGCCGGGCACTTACCGTGGCCAGTGCGGGCTGCTGTGCGGCCAGGATCATGGCTTCATGCCGATCGTGGTGGTGGCCAAGTCGAAGGCGGACTTCGCCAAGTGGCTGGCGGCGCAGGAGGCGCAGGCCGGGGCTCCCGCTGCGGCCCCGGCCGCGCAGACCGCCGAACTGCCCGCGCCGCCGGCTGCCGGCAAGCAGGGCTGATCCCGCGCTGCCCCCACCGTTTCGCATGCAGTCGCATTCCATTTCCAGGTTAGAGGTGCAAGGCCATGTCCCACGCAGCCACCCATGATCAGCATGACGATCACCACGGCGCGCCGAAGAATTTCTTCCAGCGCTGGTGCATGTCCACCAACCACAAGGATATCGGCACGCTGTACCTGATTTTTGCGCTGACGATGTTCTTCATCGGCGGCAGCTTCGCGATGGTGATCCGCGCGGAGCTGTTCAAGCCCGGCCTGCAGCTGGTGCAGCCGTACTTCTTCAACGAGATGACCACGCTGCACGCGCTGGTGATGATCTTCGGCGCGATCATGCCGGCCTTCGTCGGGCTGGGTAACTGGATGATTCCGCTGATGGTCGGCGCGCCAGACATGGCGCTGCCGCGCATGAACAACCTGTCGTTCTGGATCCTGCCGTTCGCCTTCACGCTGCTGCTGTCCACGTTGTTCATGCCCGGCGGCAGCGCCGCCGGCGGCTGGACGATGCTGCCGCCGCTGTCGCTGCAGAGCAGCTCGCTGGCCTATACGGTGTTCGCGATCCACCTGATGGGCATCAGTTCGATCATGGGTGCGATCAACATCATCGCCACCATTCTCAACATGCGCGCGCCGGGCATGGATCTGCTGAAGATGCCGGTGTTCGTGTGGAGCTGGCTGATCACCGCCTTCCTGCTGATCGCGGTGATGCCGGTGCTGGCCGGTGCGGTGACGATGCTGCTTACCGACAAGTATTTCGGCACCAACTTCTTCAACCCCGGCGGCGGCGGCGACCCGGTGCTGTATCAGCACATCTTCTGGTTCTTCGGCCACCCCGAGGTCTACATCATGATCCTGCCCGCGTTCGGGATCATCTCCGAGGTGATTCCCACTTTCTCGCGCAAGCCGATCTTCGGCTACAAGGCGATGGTGTTCGCGATCGCCTCGATCGCCTTCCTCTCGTTCATCGTGTGGGCGCACCACATGTTCACCGTGGGCCTGCCGCTGGGTGCCGACATCTTCTTCATGTATGCGACGATGCTGATCGCGGTGCCGACCGGCGTGAAGGTGTTCAACTGGGTCAGCACCATGTGGGGTGGCTCGATGACGTTCGAGACGCCGATGCTGTTCGCCATCGCATTCGTCATCCTGTTCACCATCGGCGGCTTCTCCGGCCTGATGCTGGCGATGGTGCCGGCCGACTTCCAGTACCACGACACCTACTTCGTGGTGGCGCATTTCCACTACGTGCTGGTCACCGGCGCGCTGTTCGCGATCATTTCGGCCACCTACTACTGGCTGCCGAAGTGGACTGGCCGCATGTACAGCGAGTTCTGGGGCAAGGTGCATTTCTGGAACAGCGTGATCTGGGTCAACGTGCTGTTCTTCCCGCAGCACTTCCTCGGCCTGGCTGGCATGCCGAGGCGCATCCCTGACTACAACGTGGCGTTCGCCAACTTCAACATGATCAGCTCGATCGGCGGCTTCCTGTTCGGCGCCTCGCAGCTGATCTTCCTCGGCGTGCTGATCCACTGCGCGTTCTTCTCGCGCAAGAAGGCCGCCGATCGGGTGTGGGAAGGCGCCAAGGGACTGGAATGGACGGTGCCATCGCCAGCGCCGTATCACACCTTTGACGTGCCGCCGGTCATCCATGAGGGCGACCTGGCCCACGGTCACCCGAACGACTGAAGCAGGCATCCATCGACATGACCACGCCCGTGACGCCGCTGCCGCCCGCCGACCCCCGCAAGGGTGTGCGACGCACCGTGACGATCCTGGCGGGCGTGGTGCTGGTGTTTTTCCTGCTGTCGTTCCTGCAGATCCTGCTGATGAAATAACCTGCATCGCAGGCGTTGCACGTTTTTCCAGCGACATGTTTTCCATGACCGGCCACAGGAGGTGACCGGCAAGCAGTTCCCCGGGCGTCACCACGGGGCAGAAGTCATCAAGAGCCATCCACGGGGTCTCAGCATGGGTCAGCAGCACGACGCTTATTTTGTTCCGACCAAGAGCTACTGGCCGTTCGTGGCCGCAGTGGTCATGTTCACCACCGTGTTCGGCGCGGCGCACTGGCTGAACGCCGAGCCGGGCGACGCCAGCTTCGGCAAGACCGTGCTGGGCATCGGTTTCGTCGGTGTGCTGGCGATGTTCTTCGGCTGGTTCCGTTCGGTGATCCGCGAGTCGCTGGCCGGCAGCTACAACAGCCAGGTGGACACATCGTTCCGCATGGGCATGATGTGGTTCATCTTCTCCGAGGTCATGTTCTTCGGCGCGTTCTTTGGCGCGCTGTTCTACATCCGCATGTTCTCGATACCGTGGCTGGGCGGCGAAGGCCGCGGCGTGCTCACCCACGAGTTCCTGTGGAACCACTACGCCGCCGCGTGGGGCGCCGATGGCGGCAACGGTCCGCAGCATATCGGCGGCGCGTTCCACACCGTGCCGGCCTGGGGCCTGCCGCTGCTGAACACGCTGATCCTGCTGAGCTCCAGCGTCACCGTGACGATCGCGCACCACGCGCTGCGCGCGGGCCATCGCGGCAAGATCCTGGTTTTCCTCGGCCTGACCGTGCTGCTTGGCGCGCTGTTCCTGAACTTCCAGGCGCACGAGTACATCGAGGCCTACCGCGAGCTGCACCTGACCCTGCACAGCGGCGTCTACGGCGCCACCTTCTTCATGCTGACCGGCTTCCACGGCCTGCACGTGACGCTGGGCACGATCATGCTGGCGGTGATCTGGTTCCGCGTGCTGAAGGGTCACTTCAACAAGGAGCACCACTTCGGCTTCGAGGCGGTGGCGTGGTACTGGCACTTCGTCGACGTGGTCTGGCTCGCGCTGTTCATGTTCGTCTACATTCTTTGAGCGTCGACACCCTGCTGCACAGCAAGAAGCCCGCCGATGGCGGGCTTCTTGCTGTGCAGGATCGAGGCGACGGGTGCGCGCAACGGGATGCTTCGCGGACGTATCGGGCGGCGCTCAGGCAGAGCGATTTGTTGCGGCTGCCCCGCAGTGGCCGGGCGGGCCGGGTACAATCACTGGCCGACGCCGTGCGGATGCACCCAGCCCATCTTGATGCCCAGCGCGACCATCGCGATCAGCAGCAGCGACAGGCCGATGCGGCGGGTCAAGGCCCAGACGGTGCGCTTGTCGTTGTCCTTGTCAGTCATCATGAAGTACAGCGCCTGGCCGAGGCTGAAGATCACCACCAGCAGCAGCCCCACCAGCGCATATGGGTAGACGGTTTCCACGTGACTGATCCGATCCATTTCGACGTGCCCAGTATAGCGATCGCCGGCAGGTATCCCGCATGAGCGGCTTTCGCCGTCCGTCCTGGTGGGCGCTGCTGCTGACGGTGGCCGGAGCCTTGCTGTTTGTGCGTTTGGGCTTCTGGCAGCTGCATCGCGCCGACTTCAAGGATGCGCTCGTGCGGCGGTATGCCGCATCGGCGCACGCGCCGGTGCAGGACTTCGCCGGCGTGGCCGACAAGCCGCCGGCGAACCGCTATCCACGCGTGCGGCTGCGTGGTCATTATCTTGCCGATCGCGTGTACCTGCTGGACAACCCCAATCACGATGAGCGCGGCGGGGTGGAGGTGTTCGCGCCGTTCGTGTGGCGTGATCCCTCGCGCCTGCTGCTGGTGGATCTGGGTTTCGTGCCCGGCAATGGCAGCGGTGCGACCCCGCCGGTGCCGCCGCTGCCGCGCGGCGAAGTCACACTGCAGGGCCTGTATGCGCCACCGCCCGCACCCGGCTTCGAGATGGGCGGCGATGCGCTGACGCGGCAGACGCGCTGGCCCAAGAGCAGCATTTTCCTCGACCCGGCGCAGGTTGCGCGCGACCTCGGCCACCCGCTGTATCCGCGTACGCTGCAGCTGGACCCCGATCCGGCCTCGGGCTATGTGCGCGTGCACACGCTGGATTTTTCCTCCATGCCGCCGGCGCGACATCGAGCCTACGCGTTCCAGTGGTTTTCGTTCGCGCTGGCGGCGGTGGCGATCCTGCTGGTGCTGCACCGCAAGCGCGCGCCGCGCCAGGCCCCCAACCCGAAAGCAGATGACCCCCGATGAATACGGTTGACCCCAAGTCGTTGCGCAAGAGCCGGCTGTTCCTGCTGCTGATCGCGCTGGTGTTCGCGGCACCGATGATCGCCGCCGGCGTGCTCACGCTGGCCGGCTGGCAGCCCGGCGCCAAGGGCAATGGCCAGCCGATCCTCCCGCAGCGCAATTTCGTGAGCGAACAGCTGCGCGTCAAGCTGGCCGACGGCAGCGACTATGCGTGGCGCGAAAGCAAACCGCGCATGACGCTGGTGGCGCTGGCCGGTCCCGGCTGCGCCAGCCGCTGCCTGCAGGCGCTGACCGCGATGGCCAAGGCGCGCGTGATGCTCAATCGCAACCAGTCGCGCCTGCGCCTGCTCTATCTGGGCGCGCCGCCGGCGGATGCCGGCGAGCGCGCCGCCATGCAGAATTACTGGCAGCTGGGCCAGGACGTCGACGGGCGGCTGGCCAGCTACCGGCCAGCTGCGCCGGACAGCGTCAGCGCCGTGCTGGTGGAATCCAATGGCACCGCCCTGTCACTGTACCCGGCCGGCTTCGACCCGGCCGGCTTGCTCCGCGATCTGCAGAAGGTGATCCGCTGATGTCCTCCCGTTCCCTGAGAGTTCTGCGCGGGCTGTCGCTGCTCGCGGCGGTGTTTGCGCTTGGCCTGGTGATGTTCGGCGCCTTCGTGCGGCTGTCCAACGCCGGGCTGTCGTGCCCGGACTGGCCGACCTGCTACGGCCAGGTGACCTGGCCGCAGCATGCGCAGGCGGTGGCGCACGCCGACGCGGCCTATCCGGATCGTCCGTACGAGGCGCACAAGGCCTGGCGTGAACAGGTTCACCGCTTCCTCGCGGGCACGCTTGGGGCGCTGGTGCTGGTGCTGGCGCTGCTGGCAAGCTGGCGCAGCCGCGCTGCGCGTGCCGCAGTGCTGGCCGGCGCGGTGCTCGCGGTGGCCGGGGTGACCCTGTACATCCGGGGCGAACACCGCTGGTCGTCGCTGCTGGCTGCCTGCGCGATCGTGCTGCCACTGCTGGCGGCGATCGGCCTGCAGCGCCCAGGGGCGTGGAAGATCAGCGTGCTGGCGCTGGCGGTGATCATCTTCCAGGCGATGCTGGGGATGTGGACGGTGACGCTGCTGCTGAAGCCGCTGGTGGTGATGGGCCATCTGCTCGGCGGCATGACCACGTTTGCACTGCTGGCCTATGCCGCACTGCGTTTTGCCGGCGTGGGCGCCGCCGACGATCGCCTGGCCGATCTGCGCCGGCTGGTGCTGCTCGGCCTGCTGTTGCTGTTCGGCCAGATCGCGCTGGGCGGCTGGACCTCGGCAAACTACGCGGCGCTGGCCTGCGGCTACGGCCCGGCGGCGTTTCCGCAGTGCCAGGGCCAGTGGCTGCCGCCGACCGATTTCCACCAAGGCTTTGTGCTGTGGCGCGGCATCGGGGTGAACTACGAGGGTGGCGTGCTGGACATGGCGGCGCGCAGCGCGATCCAGATCACGCACCGGCTGGGTGCGCTGGTGCTGTTCTGCTACCTCGGCTGGCTCGCCTTCAGGGCGTCCCGCCGCGGCCTGCACGGTTATGCCCTGGCGATCGCGGTGGCGCTGGTGTGCCAGGTGCTGCTGGGCATCAGCAACGTCGTTTTCGGGCTGCCGCTGCCGGTGGCCACGGCGCACAACGGCGGCGCGGCGGTGCTG